>JBDTCQ010000100.1:0-8997 GCA_039923515.1 Dokdonella sp. | reverse complement strand
GCGTGGTATCGCCCCTACTTGAGCGGACATTGGAATAGGCATATCCACGCCATGGCGATCGGTGACTACGACATAAGTCGGGGCATCGGCAACGATCAGATCGGCGATTACCTCGTTGGCAAGGATGGACTCACGGGGCATGGCCCCGACAATACGCCAGCCGCCTACCGCGCTCCGTTCACGTGGTGGGAGAGGACTCCGTATTACCGGGCGTTCTGAGCGAAGCCCGCGGGTTGGTCCGTAACCATCCGGCCCACCGCGTGATTTCCCGGGGGAGCACCACGTGCTTCCCCGGTTTTGTTACCTGGATACCGAGTCGACCTGCACGTTTGCCCGCGCTTCCCAATCGCCTTCGACCACCGACATCAAGTCTTCAGGGATCCGGCGCTCGCCCGCCAATGCGAGAAGCTGACGCGCAGCGGTCCTGGCACCGCGTTCGTCGCCTTGCGCCATGCGCACGCGCAGCACGATTTGCGCCATGCCGTAATCGCGCTCGTCCAGGCGCGGTGATCGGACGAACAGTTGGTCCAGCAATTGCGAGGCCTCCAGCACCCTGTTCCGCGCCAGCAGGAACTCGATGTAGGCGATGTGCGCACCGCGCAACCGGCCGCGGGTGCCGCTTGCATCCATTTCGATGGCCATTGCCTTCCGGTAATCCTCTTCGGCATCGCTGATGCGATGCTGGCGCGCGTTCCAGTAGGCCCGCGCGAGAATGCCGGAAATGGAATCGGCGGCGCGCAGGATTTCCAGTTGTTCCGATGAGAGTACCGGCATGGGTGCCGACACCGCCCATGGTTGAGGCCCCGCCTGAGCCGCCACCAGAACAGAGAGCATCACCTCGGCATACTCCCGATTGGCCGCACCTGTCTTGCGCATCAGTTCGAGCGCAACCTTCATGCCCTTTGCGGCGGTAGCGCTCGCCTGATCCCAGCGGTTGCGCAGGAGTTCGAGCTGCGCCCGATCCATCGTGAACAACACGAGTTCGCTTGTAGCCGCACGATCCGGGTTGTTCTCGTTCTCCTCCTGGTGCACCGCGCGCTCCCGCTCGTCCAGCAGCGCCAGCGCCTCCTCCAGCCGACCCGAGTCTCTCAGTGCACTGCCGCGGATCTCCAGGTAAACGTTCCGCTCCCGATCGCTGCCTCCGCCGGCGGTCTGCAGCAGCTTGCGCAACTGATCCGTGGTCGCCAGCGCATCTGCCCATTGCGCGTGGTCAACCTGCATGGACGCAACATCGCTGAGGTTTGCGATCAGATCCGACATTGCGCCGTACGCCTCCAGCACGCCGGCACTGTCGTTGAACAATGAAATCGCATCTGCCTCGCGATTTTCCCGATACGCCATCTGGCCCATCGTGTTCGTGATCCGGGCAGCTCCCAGCTCATCTCCTACCTCCAAGAACATTTTCCTCGCGCGCAACAGATCGGTGGCTGCATCGGTTGCCCGATCGGTCGCAAACGCCGCGATGCCGCGAAGTCGCAGTGCCGAGGCAAGATCACTGGATGCTCCGGCATTTTTCAGCAGATCGACGACTTCGGATGCGATCGGGATCCAGCCCGGGTCACCGAGCCGCTGCATGGCCATCGCCCTGGTCATGCGGAAGCGCCCCACGGTGACCGGTTGCGCAGCGGGATCCAGATCGCGCAGCCACCGTTCCGACCCATTCCGGGCCTCGAGGTAGCGCCCTCTTTCCAGATCCAGCCTGATCTGCAGAAGCCCCACCTCAGGCTGCTTGCGCGCTGACTCGGGCATGCTCGACAACTGCAGCAGTGCATCCTCGAATTGGCGCGTCCGGATCAGCTGCCCGATCGATTCCAGGATTTCCTCGATCGGGCTTTCCCGCGGCGATCCCTTGTAGCCCAGGCGATGGCTGAGCTGCTGCGCGGCGAGGCGCCCCGCGGAGAAAAGTTCATTCTGCTTCGCATTGATCTGAATGCGATCGCCGTCCTGGTTGCCGACCGAAAGGGTGACTGCCCAGCTGTCGCCGGTGCGACGGGCACTTGGGATGACGACCGTTGCGGCGCCCATTTCACGCGCCAGGACTGCCGGATCGTGTTCCCCGGTGCCACGCTCCTGTGAGCGCGCCAACACGCTCTCGACCGACACCACGTCCACGCCCTGGCGCCGCAGTTCCTCGGTTACCAGAGCCATCAGACCGATACTTGCCCCGGATTCGGAATCGGCGGGGAGCACCGCCGGCATCACCCAGGTGGCGGCGGCAGTCGCAACGCGCGCGGGTTCCGGTGGGGGACCGGGTGTGGCCTGCCACAGCCAACGTATTCCGCCGAGCGCGAGCAGAACGACGAGCATCGCCGCCATCGCGCGCCATGCCCGGCGCGAAAATAGGGATGCCGCCGGCGCTGCCAATGCGGTCGCTTCGATGCTGTCAGTCTCGAACGCAGCAGCCGCTTGCGCTGGCATCGAAGCCGACTCTGCTCGCGCCTGCGCGTCCCGGTGAGCGGAATCCGCCTCGCAAGGCGGATCGGGACTCGCCTGTACCGGCTCTACCCAGTGATAGCCGAAGCCTGGCACCGTACGAATGAAGCGTTGGATCGAGCCAGCGTCGTCGAGCAAGCGCCTCGCCGTCGCGATCACGTGCGCGAGTTGATTGTCCGATACGTTGCTGCGCTTCCACACGATCTCGATGAGTTCGTCGCGGCTGACCGCGCGCTCACGACGTTCGATCAGGCACACCAGGCAGTCGAACACCCGCCGGGGAACGTCGAGCGTGGTCTCGCCACATCGCAGCAGACGCGACGCGGGGTCCAACGCGAACCTGTCGAAACGGTAGTCCATGCAACTCAACCATCGTTGTCGGGCCGGCCACTAACCCGAGCGTAGCATCCATCCGTCCGTGGTTCCGTGAAGCCATCGATCCTGAGAGCGATAAGGTTGGACTATCGGAAATTCAAACGCCCCTTTCGATCAGTCTGGCGAGTGGGCGGTGGTCGAGCAAGCGCTGGTTTGGGCAGCGCAGCAATGTGCAAGCGCAACAACCGGGACACCGACTATCTGCGTAACCTTGGCAGGCTCTCGGATCAGCCTCGCCATCGACGATCTCCGGGAACAACTGAATCCAACGAGACATAACGTCTGCGGCTGTCCGCTCAGCCGTGGCGCCCGGGTCGATCCGCAGTACCACGTGGACGAGATTGCTCATCGCGGCATAGGCGTTGACACCGGCGGCAAAAAATCTCGGCAAGCTTCAGCAGTCGGCCTTCAACCCGTTCGCGCCGATGCTCTCACGACTTCCCGCCGTCGGGATCAGTACAGCACCGCAACGACCGCCCAACGCAGCGGGAGATGCACCGGCAGAAACCAGGCGACTTGCACGAGATCGCTGACAGGTGACGCAGGATCCCGCCGGATTCATGGATCTCCTTACCCAATCATTTATCGCATCTAGCCACTTTCCACTATTCCACCTGACCTTCCTGCAGGCTTTTCGCAGCTTGCGCGGCCGCACCTTCGAATGCAGGCCCACTGATGTCCGCAGCGCTCCAGCCACGATCCAGATCGATACCGGTGGTGTACCAGTCATGCGCGTCGATGCGTAACGGACTGCGCACGCGCTCGTGAAAGCGCACCGGCAGCAAGAACGGGCCGACTTTCCGATAGTCCAGAAATGTGGTGTCGACATTTGCCCCCTGGGTCGACTCGAAGCCGTTCAAAGTCATGTGCACGCGGAAGAGGCGCGAGGTTTGCGCATCGATCCAGAGCACGACCTGATCCTGCGCGGCCTCGCCGAAGCCCGGTTTCACGGTCGCCAGCAGGCGCCGGTATTTGCGGCCTTCCTCGCGTGCGTCAGCAATTCGCACCATCGATGTCGCACGCGCCTTTAAAAAACTTGGGCCGAAATGGAACATCTGAAATGCATCGTTGGTCATTGCGGTGGCGCGTATCTTGACCGGATCACTCTCGCGCTGGCCGTTGTAGTAGACCGTAATGCCCTCTTGCGTTCGCACCACCTGCTTGCTGCCAAGCGGACCCTCGTGATGGACTGAGTAAAGACCATCGCGTGGCCTGTAGCGCTCCTCAGAGGTGACCCGGAATCCGGCATCGCTGACGATCGGCTGGATGCGCTGGATCAGCTTGTACCATTGACCATTGGTCGAAATATTGATGTCGCCGGCATAGTCACGCACATCGCCGCCGTGCGCTTCCACGCAGCCGGCGAAGATCGCGGCGGCGTCGAGGCCGTCATCGAACCGCACATCCGCAGTAGCGCGGGGAAACGACGCGCAACCGGCAAGCACGGTTGCAAGAACAAAAAGTGTGACAAGGAGGGGCTGGCGCATAATGAGCGATCTTTTGATGAAGACGCGTCAGCGTAACGCAGTTTGCGCTCACGTTCTCTTTCAGAACTCCCGATTTTTGCGGGCATCCGCAGCAGGGTGCAAGGCGGTGCACCACGCGGTTCAGCCGTGGCCGTAAGTTGCTTCCCACAATCGGGGAACTCACCCTCCGTATTTGATTCAAAGCCGCAAGCGGAACACCACGCTCGGCGGTTCCCGAACGAGCACGAACCAACATCCGGGACACCCGCTATTTGCCCCGGTCGATTCCGCAAGCAGGAAACCGGGCTAGGCGATTCACGTTGACGGAATCGAACGAAAGCAAGTCGCGAACCCGCTTCCCTGCCCCGTCAAGCTGCGTACCGGAAACGTTCGTGACCGATTGCCGGCAGCGAAAACATCGGCGAATGCCGAATCAGTTTGAATCAGATCACGCACGGCTCCGAATCAAGCCCACCCAAGCCACACCCGCGACTCCGCACTCCCTATTCCCTTCAACCCACTCTGACCAATCGCGGCAGCTTTGGCGATCGGGGATTGTGCGCTGCCTATGGCGCGCCAGTGACGTGCTTCGGTGCCGAGTACCTGGGTGCTCCATTGCCTCTCGGCCAGCCCAGGCTTGCGCAGGATGGTCGGTTGCGCGGCATCGATCGCATCCCGTTTGTCGGCGACCGTCAACCTGGCCGACCAATCGATGACTTCAAGATAGACGGCTACGGTGAGCGGCTTTCAACAGCCGAATGGCTGGTCAAGTGTTGGGCTCGAAAAACCACATCGAATACTGGACGGCAGTTGCGTTGCAACGTGCGCATCAGTTGTTACCTGCGCAATGCGGTGCAAGGCGCTGGAGTGAATCGCGGCATAGGCGTAGATACCGATGGCAAATATCTCGGCAAGCTAAAGTAGCCGGGCTTCAACCCAATCCTGCCGATGCGCGTAGGACTTCACGTCATCGGGATCGATCGCGCGCAATCACGCCAGCCGCACGTGGCGGATGATGCCGTGGTAGAAGCCGGGGGACTCGGAATCAGCCAATAAGCTGCGAGCGCTAGTCATGTCGAGAGCATGACAGCGCAAGTGCGCTGCGTCTGTCGGAAATCCCTGACAAGTGACGTAGGAGCCAGACGGATTATGCGTAGATTTTTTGGGGACCTGATCTCCCCTGCTGATCTCTCCTGTGAGTGCCCTGATCTCTTGATCTTTCCCGTCCTGATCTCGCTTGCTCTGTGCCGCTTGACTGTCCCTGGCTACGGGCTGTCTCTGGTCTCTGGTCTCTGCGTTGATCTCTGAGTGTGTGTGACGCGCTCTCGGTTACGGGCATGAACGCGGGTGGTCGCTTACCGCTTGACGACGTGTTTTAATCAACTGCGCCCTCATTTTGTGGGTAGAACCCGGTCGAATAAGTTCAGCTCTGCGCGCTATCAACACTCTTTCGCGCTGCCGCCTGCAGGCGGTCGACTAATCGAGACTTGCAACGGCCATGAATTCCAGATCCACATCCGCTCGCATGCTCAGCGCGGCAGGGCTTCCAAAGCAAATCTATCTTCCGCGCGTTCTGGGCATGGGCTTGGGCGCACTTTGCATCATCGCTGCGCTGCGTGATCTCACCCGGCCCGATTGGGTTTGGATGCTGACCTTCATTGGAGGTTTTGCTTGGCCGCACCTCGCATACCTGCATTCCTCGCGAGCCAAGAAGTCAGGGCGTGCAGAGAAAGCCAATCTGATGATTGATGCAGCGCTGACAAGCTTTGCGCTCTTTGCCATCGGCTTCAGCATCGTTCCCAGCGCGATCGGCATCACGCTGCCCGCAATGAACAATTTGTCGGTGGGCGGTGCTCGCCTGTGGGCAAAAGGCTGTATCGCTACATTGGCGGGACTCATGGTGACAGCTGCATTTCTGCCGTTTGAGTTTCGTCCGTCCTCCAGTCTACTGGTGCAATCGGCGACCATGCTGCTCGTGGTCATGTACCTCGTTGCATTCGCATGGACGATGTGGCGCATGGCGAATGACCTGCAGAAAAGCCGCGACGCACTGCACGTGCTGTCTCAGACCGATGCACTTTCCGGATTGAAAAACCGTGGAGCATTCGAGTCTGCTTTAGGCGAGAAATTTGCCGCTTTGCAAACCGGCCATGGAAAGGCACGAACCGCGCTACTGTTCATCGATATGGACCACTTCAAACGGATCAACGACGGAAGCGGACATGCGGCGGGAGATAGCGTGCTGCGTACGATGGGCTGGGCGTTGAAATCCGAAATTCGAGCGGAGGACATTGCAGCCCGATACGGCGGCGACGAGTTTGCCGTATTGCTGGATCAGGCCGACGAATCTGATGCACTCGCGTTCCTGGATCGCATAAAGAATCGTATTCAGGCAACGGCACTCTTTGAAAATTCAGCAATCCCGCTCACATGGAGTACCGGGATTTCGCTGTTTGTCACGTCGATGCCGTCTGCGAATGCCTGGTTGGCTCAAGCAGACGCTGCTTTATACAAAGTAAAACAGCGCGAGCGAGGTGGCGTGGCCCTGGTGCAGAATCAAGCGAAGGCCTGAACAAGCCAACGCCAACTCGCAACAGTCTGGGCGTCCACAATCTGGATTTGATTCGACGCCGCAAGCGAAACACCACCATCGCAGTCCACCCAGATGGAATCCCGTGAACAAGACAACTCTCGAGTCAGGTCTCGCTTCGTAGCGCGACAGCAACGGGGCCGACAGTAACCGGGGCATCCACTATCCCGTGGTGATTTTCGGATGTCTCTGTCACCGCCGCTTGAACGCGAATGAAGGTGCGCATGCGGTCGAAGTGCTGCCACCGAACGGGAGTAATGATGGACGAATGCCACCCTGCTTGCGCGGGCGGCATTCGAAACCTGCTTTGCGATCAGATCAGGGCGATTCAAAACCATCGGCGAAGATGCGATCGTTGCCGAGTTTAGCGGCGGAGAAATCGTAGTTGCTTGCCGACACGTAAGAGTAGCCGGCGACGTAGATACCGTCACCTTTCGCAACGATGCCGGCTGCGATATCGATCTGACCCGGGAGACCCAAGTCGAAAGTGACCACGCCGTTTGTGCCGAAGCTGGTGTCCACTAGTCCGCCCGGGGTGAAGCGTCGAACGTCAAGGTCGAACACATCGCTGGCCGGTCGCTCGCCGAGGACGACAAACGAGCCATCAGACTGACGCGTGATATGGCTGAAGTCGAGATTACCCGAGGCCGGGGTGATGCTGGTAAATCCACTGCTGCTTCCGAACGTGTTCGCCAACACGCCTTCCTTGATCTTGACGATCAACCCGCTGTTGACATTATTCGAAAGCTCGACGTAGCCACTCGCGACGACGTCGTCTTCGAGCGAATTCGGGGAATCGACTAGCACCATGCCCTCGATCGAGGTGTCGCGGAAGTTGCTGTTATCGCGCTGGAACGAGTATTCCTTTGTCTGGGTGAGAGCATCCTGAGTGCCATCTGCGTTCAGACGAACCACCAACGCGCTGATATCAGTATTGCCCACAAGAGTGGTCGTGCCGACACCAACGATTTTGCCGTTGCTGGCGATGCCAACAGATCGTATGGCGTGATTGGTGAAGGCATTGTTGTTTCGGATGATCGAGACGTTAGAGCCAAGAATGGTGCCGAAATCCAAATCCGGCTGCCCATTGGCCTCGAATCGCGCGAACGCAGCATAACGGTCCGTCGGCGAGTTGATCCCGGTGGTTCCAGCGAGAATGAATTTGCCATCGGGCTGAATTGCGATATCCCGGGCAATATCCTGTGTGCCCGGCAGGAACACGGTGCGGACGCAAGGGGAGTTGGTAGGCGCGGCAAAATTCAGGTTCGCACCCGAAAGGGCGCTGAAGCGACAGACGATAAAATCGTAGTCGGTGCCATTGACGATCTTGTAGCCCGCCACCAGCAGGCGGTTGTCTGCCGTCAACGCGACACTGGTCGCGGTGACGTCGGCTTCGATAGAAATGGCCTTGCCATCGCCACTGAAGCTGGGGTCAGGAGCACCGTTCACATCGAGCTTGGCGACACCGAAATGATTCTTGCCGTCGCTGCCGTTGACCGTTCCTACGATATACATGGAACCGTCCGGTCCGACCACTGTATCGGCCGCAACGTCGGTTTTACCCCCGCCGAGATCGAACGGCACGATTATCTTGCCACTACCGATAAAGCCCCAGCCCGCGTAAAACCCGCCGTCAGTCGCCTGCGCCAATGTTGGCAAAGCCATTGCCAAGCCCAGGCCTGCCGCCATTTTGATCCATTGCTTGCTAAACATAGTCGTACTCCCGTCGAAAAAAGTTGGTCACGGGGATACTTACGGCGTGAGCCATGTCCAGGGATCATAAAATTTACGAAATGAGCAAATCATCTTCGAGCGACAGCTGACGGCTGCGGCTGCAGTCGCCATCGATGGGCGCTTGGACGACGTCGCACAAAGGCAACTTGAGTGGTTACCAACCTTCTACCAAGACACCAACCACAACGTCTTGGGCACCCACCAAGCTATTGAAATCGTGTGTGTGCTGCCGCTTCTGGTGTCCTAACGCTTCATTTTCGTGAAATCTCTGCTGAGATTCGAAGTTTCCACATCTTCTATCGGATTTCCTCGGTGCTGACGACTTGATCTCCGCTCATCTGAATTTCACGGTTTTGTTCCCCATTCGGTAGAAGAATCGCTCGAATTCGGGCCTCACAT
>JBDTCQ010000099.1:0-8147 GCA_039923515.1 Dokdonella sp. | reverse complement strand
TCGCGATTCGCGAAGGCGGTCGGACCGTCGGCGCCGGCGTGGTTGCCAAGATCGTCAAGTAATAGACGGGATTGGTGATTCGGGATTAGGGATTCGCACAAGCGGGAAGCCGCTCCAAACGAATCCCCAATATCGAATCCCGAATTCCAAGCTCAAATACATACGCCAGTAGCTCAATTGGCAGAGCAGCGGTCTCCAAAACCGCAGGTTGGGGGTTCGAGTCCCTCCTGGCGTGCCAGCTAAACAAAAGTGCTGGTGCGCTTCCGGCACACAACGGCAGGACGAATGAACGCAAAGCTTGAACAATCCGAAAGCAACAGCGGCCTCGACATCGTCAAGCTGAGTCTGGCGGTGTTGCTTATCGTAGGCGGGCTGTTCGGCTTCTACTATTTTGCGGCGGAGTGGAACACGGCTTCGCGTGCGGTAGCACTCATAGCGGTCTTTGTTCTTGCGGGATTGGTCGGTGCGGCTACCCACAGCGGCCGCAGCATGCGTGTTTACATCGCCGAATCGCAGTTCGAGCTGCGCAAGGTCGTGTGGCCGACACGCGATGAAACGATTCGTACCACGGGCGTGATCATTGTCGTGGTCATCATCATCAGTCTCATCCTGGGCCTGATCGACCTGATTCTGAAATGGGTCGTCATGGACTGGCTCCTGACGCTCGGGCACTGAGGCAGTTATGGCAAAGCGCTGGTATGTCGTTCACGCCTATTCCGGTTTCGAAAACCAGGTTTCAAGGGCGCTGCGCGAGCGCATTGCGCGCGCGTCGATGGAAGAAAAATTTGGCGACATCCTGGTTCCGACCGAGGAAGTCATCGAAATGCGCGGGGGCCAGAAGCGTCGCAGTGAGCGGAAATTCTTCCCGGGCTATGTGCTCGTGCAGATTGAAACCCACGAAGACAACCGCACCTTGCGCATAGACGATGATTCCTGGCATCTGATAAAGGAGACGCCGAAGGTCATGGGTTTCATTGGCGGCACCGCTGATCGTCCCATGCCAATCAAGGATTCCGAGGCCGATTCAATCCTGCGCCGCGTCCAGGATGGCGTCGACAAGCCGAAGCCGAAGGTACTGTTTGAGCCGGGCGAGATGGTTCGCGTCACCGAAGGCCCGTTCAATGATTTCAACGGCGTCGTCGAGGAAGTCAATTACGAAAAGAGCCGTCTGCGCGTGGCGGTACTGATTTTTGGTCGCTCAACACCGGTCGAACTTGAGTTTGGTCAGGTAGAGAAGGCCTGAGGGCCGGGAGTCGGGAATCGGGATTCGGGATTCGAAAGAGCAAGAGCGTGCCTCACGCGGCTTTCCTAATCCCGAATCCCGAATCTCGACTCCCGGAATCTTAAAACAGCGAGGAGCCTGACAACAGGCGTTTGCACTCGCAGGAGTAGAAGACAATGGCAAAGAAAGTAGTCGGTTACATCAAGCTGCAGGTCAAGGCCGGTCAGGCCAACCCGTCGCCGCCGGTGGGTCCCGCCCTCGGTCAGCGGGGTCTCAACATCATGGAGTTCTGCAAAGCGTTCAACGCCGCCACGCAGAAGCTCGAACCCGGCCTGCCGATTCCGGTTGTGATCACGGCGTATTCGGATCGCAGCTTCACCTTCATCACCAAGACACCCCCTGCAACCATCCTTCTGAAGAAGGCTGTCGGCATCACCTCGGGCTCCAAGCGTCCGAATACGGAGAAGGTCGGCAAAGTCACGCGCAAGCAGCTCGAGGACATCGCCAAGGCGAAAGAGCCCGATCTGACGGCAGCGAGTCTGGATGCTGCCGTGCGCACGATCGCCGGCAGTGCACGCAGTATGGGTCTGGTGACGGAGGGATAAGACATGGCAAATTCAGGCAAGCGTTACAAGGCAATCCGTGCAAAGGTTGTCCAAGGCAAGGCCTATCCACTGGCTGATGCAATCAAGCTCGTTCAGGAAGGTGCCAAGACCAAGTTTGTCGAGTCCGTCGACGTGGCTGTGCGTCTCGGTATCGACGCGAAGAAATCCGATCAGGGTGTGCGCGGTTCGTCCGTGCTGCCGCATGGTACGGGCAAGAGCGTGCGCGTCGCCGTATTCTGCCCTCCGGGCGAGAAGGCCAACGCGGCGCTCGCGGCAGGTGCCGATATCGTCGGCATGGATGATCTGGCCGAGAAGATGCAAGCCGGCGACTTGAACTACGACCGAGTCATCGCAACGCCGGACGCCATGCGCGTTGTCGGCAAGCTCGGTCAAGTCCTCGGTCCACGCGGATTGATGCCGAACCCGAAGGATGGCTCGGTTGCCGCCGACGTCGTTACCGCCGTCAAGAATGCCAAAGCCGGTCAGGTGCGTTTCCGCAACGACAAGGCCGGCATCATCCATTGCACCATCGGCAAGGTCAGCTTCGAGGCGAATGCTTTGAGCGAAAACCTCGGTCATCTGCTTGCGGACCTGATCAAGGCAAAGCCGGCAGCGGCCAAGGGCATTTTTGTTCAGAAGGTTTCGTTGTCGAGCACGATGGGCGTCGGCGTCACCGTCGATCCGTCGAGTCTGCTCCTCAAGTAATGGTTTCAAGGCGATCGCCCCGTGCGGTCGCCAGGGTTTTGAGGGCGTGTGGAGTTCCGGCAACGGAATGAAGCCAGCCGTCAAAGACCGCAGGCGGCCGGAATGGCGCGATCGGGACGCAAGGATGCACAACAGCAATGGATCATCCCGATCCCGTCGAACTGGTCTCAAACCCCCAGCCTGCGTAGATGGTGTCGCCTGACAGAGTTTTCTGAAACGGCCACCAGACAGGACATCGCAAGGTGTCGGCGGATACGCGAAGGAATACGCGATCTGTGTCGTTTACGGGAATCAGGTTTGCGCAGGAGCGCTGCCGTTACCCAATCGGAGAAAGCAATGGCGCTCAATCTTGCGCAAAAGAAAGAGGTCGTTGCCGAACTGGCGAACGTGGCTTCTACGGCACTTTCACTGGTCGCGTCCGAATACGCCGGTCTTACCGTCAGCCAGCTCACCGAGCTGCGCAAGAAGGCCCGTCAGGACGGGGTGTTCATCCGGGTTGCTAAAAATACCCTGGTGTCCCGTGCTGTCGAAGGCACGGACTATGCGTGTGTCAAGGACACACTCACCGGTCCGTTGCTGTATGCCTTTTCGAAGGAAGATCCCGGTGCTGCCGGTCGTCTGATCAAGGAATTTGCCAAGGCAAATGACAAGCTCAAGCCCATGCTGGTTGCTGTCGGTGGAAAGGCATATCCGGGGACGCACGTTGACGTGCTCGCCTCGCTGCCAACCCGCGAACAGGCACTCACCATGCTGGTCAGCTTGCTCGCCCAGCCTGCCACCATGCTGGTCCGTGTCCTGGCTGAGCCTGCCGTCCAAGTGGCGCGCGTGATCAATCAGGTCGGCCAGAAGCAGGCCGCCTAAAGCGTTCGTTTTTTCGGTACCCAATCAATAGCCGTTTTCAGGAGTTAAATCATGTCCCTTAGCAATGAACAGATCATCGACGCGATCGCTGGCAAGTCCCTCGTAGAGGTGATGGAGCTGGTCCACGCGCTGGAAGAGAAGTTTGGCGTTTCCGCTGCCGCTCCGATTGCCATGGCCGCTGGCCCAGCCGCCGGTCCGGCCGCTGCCGTCGAAGAGCAGACCGAGTTCTCGGTCGGCCTCAAGGCTGCAGGCGAGAAGAAAGTCGAAGTCATCAAGGTTGTCCGCGCCATCACCGGCCTTGGCCTCAAGGAAGCCAAGGATCTGGTCGAGTCCGCACCAGCCGTGGTCAAGGAAGCCGTCAGCAAGGACGAAGCCGCAAAGCTCAAGAAGGATCTTGAGGCTGCTGGCGCAACCGTCGAGATCAAGTAATCGACACATTGGGTCGCTTACCTGACTAGTTCCAGGCAAGCCTGGGGGTGCAAACCCCCGGGCTTTGTCCGTTGTTGTTGCGTGATTGGGGATTCGGGATTCGGGATTTGCGCATGGCGCCTAACGCGTGCTGCGACTCCCGAATCCCAAATCTCGAATCCCGGTTTATTCACCCCGTTGGCGTGTGCCCACGCTGACCAAGCTCCGAGGCGGTACCCCCACCATGACCTACTCGTTTACTGAAAAGAAGCGCATCCGCAAGGATTTCGGCAAGCGTCCGCCCGTGCTGGACGTTCCCTTCCTGCTGGCCATCCAGGTCGATTCGTATCGCGAGTTCCTGCAACTCGAAGGCGATCCGAACAAACGTGAGGACAAGGGGCTGCATGCGGCGTTGCAATCGGTGTTCCCGATTTCGAGCTACGCCGGCCATGCCGCACTCGAGTACGTCAGCTATCGTCTCGGCGAACCTGCGTTCGACGAGCGCGAATGCCGCTCGCGTGGCATGTCCTATGGTGCGCCGCTGCGCGTGACCGTTCGCCTGGTGATCTACGACCGCGAGTCGTCGAACAAGGCGATCAAGTACGTCAAGGAGCAGGAGGTCTACATGGGCGAATTGCCGCTCATGACCGACACCGGCACCTTCATCGTCAACGGTACCGAGCGGGTTATCGTTTCCCAGCTGCATCGCTCGCCGGGCGTGTTCTTCGATCACGATCGTGGCAAGACGCACAGCTCGGGCAAGCTGCTCTACAGCGCGCGAGTGATTCCTTATCGTGGTTCCTGGCTCGACTTCGAATTCGATCCGAAGGACGCGTTGTTCACGCGCATCGATCGCCGCCGCAAGCTGCCGGTGACAATCCTGCTGCGCGCGCTTGGCTATACCAACGAGCAGATGCTTGAGATCTTCTTTGAGCACAACGTGTTCCATCTCGGCAAGAAAGATGGTGCCGAGCTTGAGCTCGTCGCCGAGCGCCTGCGTGGTGAGACGCTGAACTTCGATTTGCGCATCGGCAAGGACGTCATCGTCGAGGCTGGCAAGCGCATCACGGCGCGCCACGTGCGCCAGCTCGAGAGCGCCAAGATCAAGTCGCTGGAAGTGCCCGATGAGTATCTGATCGGCCGCATCCTCGCCAACGACATCGTTGACACCAAAACCGGCGAACTGCTCGCTTCGGCCAACGACGAAATTGACGAGACGCATGTCGAGGCCTTCCGCAAGGCCGGCATTGATCGTCTGGCCACGCTGTGGGTTAACGATCTCGATCGTGGCCCGTACATCTCGCAGACGCTGCGCATCGATCCGTCGAAGACGCCGCTTGAGGCGCTGGTCGAGATCTACCGCATGATGCGCCCAGGTGAGCCACCGACCAAGGACGCGGCACAAAACCTGTTCCAGAACCTGTTCTTCTCGGCCGAGCGCTACGATCTCGATCGCGTTGGTCGCATGAAGTTCAACCGCCGGGTCGGGCGCAAGGACGATGTCGGTCCGGGCGTGCTTTACGACGGACGCTACTTCCGCGATCGCAATGACGAAACCTCCAAGGCCATGGTCAAGGAGCTTGGCACCGGATCGGACATCCTTGAAGTGCTCAAGGTGCTGATCGACATCCGCAACGGACGTGGCACGGTCGATGACATCGATCACCTCGGCAACCGTCGCGTGCGTTCGGTTGGCGAAATGGCCGAGAACGTGTTCCGCATCGGCCTCGTGCGCGTCGAGCGCGCGGTCAAGGAACGCCTGTCGCTGGCCGAGTCGGAAGGCTTGACCCCGCAGGAATTGATCAACGCCAAGCCGGTGGCAGCGGCGATCAAGGAATTCTTCGGCTCCTCACAGCTTTCGCAGTTCATGGACCAGAACAATCCGCTGTCGGAAGTCACCCACAAGCGTCGCGTCTCGGCCCTTGGCCCGGGTGGTCTGACCCGTGAGCGTGCCGGCTTCGAAGTGCGTGACGTGCACCCGACCCATTACGGTCGCGTCTGCACCATCGAGACACCGGAAGGCCCGAACATCGGCTTGATCAACTCGCTCGCCGTCTATGCGCGCACGAATGATTACGGCTTTCTCGAAACGCCGTATCGCAAGGTGAACAAGGGCAAGATCACCAGCGAGGTCGAATTCCTTTCCGCCATTGACGAAGGTGATCACGTCATCGCCCAGGCGAACTCGCCGTTGAGCAAGGATGGTGCGTTCACCGAGGAATTCGTTTCCTGCCGTTCGCACGGTGAATCCGAATTGCGTCCGCCCAGCGATGTCGAATACATGGACGTTTCGCCGATGCAGACCGTGTCGGTCGCCGCGGCCCTCGTCCCGTTCCTTGAGCATGACGATGCCAACCGCGCCTTGATGGGTGCGAACATGCAGCGTCAGGCCGTGCCGACCCTGCGTGCGCAAACGCCGGTCGTTGGTACCGGCATCGAGCGCGCGGTGGCGCGCGACTCGGGCGTGATCGTCGCGGCGCGTCGCGGAGGCGAAATCGACCAGGTCGATGCTGCCCGTATCGTTGTGCGCGTGCACGAGGAGCAGATTGGTGAAAACGATGCCGGCGTCGATATCTATCCGTTGACCAAGTACACCCGCTCGAACCAGAACACCAACCTCAACCAGCGTCCGCTGGTCAATGTCGGCGACAGGGTCGAGATTGGCGACGTGCTGGCAGATGGTCCGTCGACGGATCTCGGCGAGCTCGCGCTCGGTCAGAACATGCTGGTCGCGTTCATGCCGTGGAACGGCTACAACTTCGAGGACTCGATCTTGATCTCGGAGCGCGTCGTCCAGGAAGACCGCTACACGACGATCCATATCGAGGAACTGACTTGCGTTGCTCGTGACACCAAGCTCGGGCCGGAGGAAATCACCGCCGATATCCCGAACGTTGGCGAGCAGGCGCTGGCCCGTCTCGACGAGTCTGGTGTTGTCTACATCGGCGCTGAAGTGAAGGCTGGCGACATCCTGGTTGGCAAGGTTACGCCGAAGGGTGAGAGCCAGCTGACTCCGGAAGAGAAGCTGCTTCGCGCAATCTTCGGCGAGAAGGCTTCCGACGTGAAGGACAGCTCGCTGCGCGTGCCGCCAGGTATGGACGGCACCGTCATCGACGTCACCGTGTTCACCCGCGATGGTATCGAGAAGGACAAGCGTGCTCGCCAGATCGAGGAAATGGAAGTCAAGCGCATCAAGAAGGACTTTGACGACCAGTTCCGCATCCTCGAAGGCGCCATCTACAACCGTCTGCGCGGAGCGATTCTTGGCAAGACCGTCAACGGCGGCCCGGGTACGATCAAGAAGGGCGCCGTGCTGAACGACGAATACCTCGACAGCCTCAAGCGCGACGAGTGGTTCTCGATTCGCATGAAGGATGAGGATGCCGCTGAAATGCTCGAGCGTGCGCAGGAGCAGATCAAGGGGCACCGAGAGGAGTTCGACCGCCGCTTCAAGGAGAAGCAGGCCAAGATCACGGCCGGCGACGATCTCGCGCCCGGCGTGCTCAAGATGGTCAAGGTCTACCTGGCGGTCAAGCGCCGCATCCAGCCAGGCGACAAGATGGCCGGGCGCCACGGCAACAAGGGTGTCGTCTCGATGATCGTCCCCGTCGAGGACATGCCCTACGCGGCGGATGGTCGTCCGGTCGACATCGTGCTCAATCCGCTCGGCGTCCCCTCGCGTATGAACATCGGTCAGATTCTCGAAACCCATCTCGGCTGGGCCGCGAAGGGTCTTGGCGAGAAGATCGGCAAGATGCTCGATGCCAATGAAAAGGTCAGCGAACTGCGCAAGTTCCTTGATGCGATCTACAACCATGACAAAGATACGTTCAAGCAGCGCGTCGACCTGAAGTCCTTCAGCGATGACGAACTGCTGGCGATGGCGCGCAACCTGCGCAATGGCGTACCGATGGCAACACCGGTGTTCGATGGCGCGTTCGAATCCGAGATCAAGGCCATGCTCAGGCTGGCAGGTCTTCCGGAATCCGGACAGACGATGCTGATCGATGGTCGAACGGGCGAATCGTTTGATCGTGAAGTCACTGTCGGTTACATGCACATGCTCAAGCTGAACCATCTGGTCGATGACAAGATGCATGCACGCTCGACGGGTCCGTACTCGCTGGTAACCCAGCAGCCGCTTGGCGGCAAGGCCCAGTTCGGCGGACAGCGCTTCGGTGAAATGGAGGTCTGGGCACTGGAAGCCTACGGTGCGGCCTACACGCTGCAGGAAATGCTCACGGTCAAATCCGATGACGTTTCCGGGCGTAACCAGATGTACAAGAACATCGTCGACGGCGACCACGAAATGGTGGCGGGCATGCCGGAGTCGTTCAACGTATTGG
>JBDTCQ010000098.1:0-11352 GCA_039923515.1 Dokdonella sp. | reverse complement strand
CACTTAGCTTGAAATTCGATACTCAATATGTAGCTGACGACGCTATCCCTCCGCAAGCCATTCGAGTCATTCGCCAAGGAGGCGGACAGACGCTGAGTGTGACGTATGAGCGAAGAGTTCCTTTTGTTTATAATCTTGAGTTGGTAGGAACTTTTGACAAATCCGTGAATTTGTCGGCATCAAATGCCTTCTGATCTAAGTGCGCTAGGTCACGTTTTCTCTGACATTGGGCTGCTTGAGCAGGCACTGACTCATCGCAGCGCAGGCCGATGCAACAACGAGCGGTTTGAGTTTCTCGGTGATGCGCTGCTCAATCTGATCGTTGCGGAGTTTGTGTTCGAGCAGTACCCGAAGGCCAGCGAAGGCGATATGACCCGCGCCCGCGCGTCACTTGTCAATGGTGTGGCGCTCGCTGAACTCGCCCGTGAGTCGCAGATTGGCGACCAGCTCGTGCTCGGGCCTGGCGAACTCAAGACCGGCGGATTCCGGCGCGAGTCGATTCTCGCCGACACGTTTGAGGCGTTGGTTGCGGCGATCTATCTGGATGCGGGCTGGGAAACCTGCAGGACCCTGGTTCGCGGCCTGTTTTCCGAGCGGGTGATGGCGGCGGAAGGCAAGGTAGCCAAGGATCCGAAGACCTTGCTGCAGGAGTTGCTGCAGGCGAACTCGTTGCCGCTACCGGATTATCAGCTGACCGCGAGTCATGGTGATGATCATGACAAGCTTTTTGAAGTCGATTGCCATCTCGAAAACCTGACATTGACCAGCAGAGGACAGGGTTCCAGCCGTCGCTCGGCTGAGCAGGCAGCCGCAGCCGCTTTGCTTGATCAGGCGCGAGCAGCCATCACCGCCATGAAGAAAGGTCGAAAGGCATGAATGAAACGACATCAACCGCTCACCGTTTCGGCAAGGTCGCCCTGGTCGGGCGTCCGAACGTCGGCAAGTCGACCTTGCTCAACACGCTGATCGGCTCGGATCTCAGTATTGTCTCGCCGAAACCGCAGACCACCCGGCACCGCATTCTCGGTATAGCGACGCATGCGCATGCGCAGATCGCCTTCCTCGACACGCCCGGCCTGCACCTGGGGGGCAAGCGGGCTATGAACCGCCAGCTCAACCGCGTCGCGCGTCAGGTTCCCGATGAGGCGGATGTGATCGTCCATGTCATTGCCGCATCTCGCTGGACGGATGAAGACGAGCAGGTCTGGAGCGTGATCTCGCAACTCAACGTGCCGCGCTTGCTGGTCGTCAACAAGATTGATCTGGTCAAGGACAAGGCCACTCTGCTGCCTTTCGTGGCTACGATCAGCGAGACTCATCATTACGATGGCATCCATTACCTTCGCGCCACCCACACCAAGGGTCTGAAGCCATTCCTCGATGACCTGATCAAGTTTCTGCCCGAAGCGCCGGCACAGTACGCTGAGGATGAACTGACCGACAGTAGCGAACGCTTCATTGCCGCCGAGATGATTCGCGAACAGCTGATGCTCCGATTGTCCGAGGAACTGCCCTACGCGACGACCGTCGAGATAGAACATTTCGAGCAGGTGGGCAATCTAGCCAGAATCTCTGCCGCGATCTGGGTCGAGCGTGAGGGCCAGAAGGCCATTGTGATTGGTGCCGCCGGGGCCGGCTTGAAGGCGATCGGCAGCAATTCGCGTCGGCGCATAGAGAAGCTTTTCGGCTGCAAGGTCTTCCTCGAACTATGGGTCAAAGTTCGCGAGAACTGGTCCGATGATGAGACTTCACTCAAGCAACTCGGTTATTCCGGCTGAGTATCGTTTGAGGCCATGCCGTGCATGTTGAGGCCGAACCGGCGCTGATCCTCCACGCAAGAGCCTATCGCGAAACTTCGTTGCTGCTCGAATGCATCACGCCCACTCATGGCAGGATCGGTTTGATTGCGCGCGGCGTGCGCCGCGAACGATCGCGCCTGCCGCGTGGACTCCTGCAACCCCTTCAACCCCTGCTGTTGAGCTGGGTCGGCAGGGGTGAACTGGTGACGATGACGCGGGCCGAGGCCAGTGCCGCACCATTCTCGTTCGCCGGCGAGCGGATCTACTCGGCGATGTATCTCAATGAACTCGTTCTGCGCCTGTGTGCGCGCGGCGATCCGCACAGCGAGCTGTTTGAACACTACCTTCAGTGCCTGCAACGCCTGTCAGATTCGGAACCCGAGGCCTGGACGCTGCGCCGATTCGAGCGCGACCTGATGATCGATCTTGGCTACGGCCTCGTATTGGATCGCGAAATCGATTCGGGACAGCCATTGCAGGCCAGCGCCGATTACGCGTATGTCATCGATGCCGGGCCGCGTCCATGGAGCGGAAATCAACGAGACCTGCGCGTCAGTGGCGCCGCTCTGCTGGCGCTGGCCAGGGACGAGATGCCGTCCGCCGAACACACGGCGGAACTCCGCCGACTCATGCGTGTGCTGTTTCAGCATCAACTTGGCGGCGGAACTCTCAATGCATGGACGATGCGCTTGAAACTTCAACCTCAGCAGTAGTCATCAATCAAGTGCCCTGCGCGTATCCATGCAGGCCATCAGCAAAATCGTCAGCGCGGAATGTGGCCAAGATGCATCGGTATCCATCTGATTCCTCAATACTGCGATGGCCTGACTCAGCACGACTGCGCCACAGAATCCAGCCGAGGCATCCAGCCGATGCAGTCGATCGAGCAGGGCCTCGCGATCCGTCGTTTCAGCATAGCAATCGAGCTCATCGGGCAGGGCATCGAGTTCGCCGGCGAAGAGTCCGCGCAACGCTGCGATGATCGATGCGTCGCCACCGATCTTTTCGATGGCAAGGGCATCGTCTAGCAGCTTGCGCGCCTGAAAGTGATCCGCCAATCCTGGCAGATGCCGAGCCAGCGCCGCATGCAGGGCGGCGAGTCCGATCGGCTTGTAGAGGATGTCGAGGAAACCGAGATCACGCATGGCATTCCGATCCGCCGATGTCTCGGCCGTCGTCACCAGCGCTGGCGTTGAGCGATTCGGGCCGTTGCCAGCACGGATTTCAGCCAGGGCTTGCAGCCCATCAAGTCCCGGCATCCGCGCATCGAGCACAATCAGATCAAAGGGCTGATTCATCGCCGCATCCCGCGCCGCAACACCATCGGAAACCGCGATCGACTCATGCCTGGAAACGGCTATGGCTTCGCTGAAGAATTGCAGGCTCAGCGGGTTATCGTCCGCGACGAGGATCTTTCCCATGAGTGGATCTCCACATCAATGCGACATCGTGTATTTTTATGTGAATTTCAGCTGACGTCAATCCGGTTCGAATCCCGGCGGTATTCGGCATATATGCAGGGGCTGAGCTAACATGCGCAGCCGCAACCCAGATTGCACGCGTTCCATGCAGAATCCCGAAGTCGAAATCGAAGGCCTCACCCACGATGGGCGCGGGGTTGCGCGCATTGACGGCAAGACCGTCTTTGTCGCCGGCGCGTTGCCGGGCGAACGCGCGCGGATTCGCTACAGCAAACGCCATCGCAACTATGACGAGGCCAAGGTCGAGGAACTGCTGACGCGTTCCGCGGACCGGATCGAACCGCGCTGTCCGCATTTCGGCTTGTGTGGCGGCTGCGCATTTCAGCATCTGCCCGCCGAACGCCAGATCGAGGTCAAGCAGAATGTACTGGCGGAGAACTTCGAGCGCATCGGCAAGGTGAAACCCGATCATTGGTTACCACCGCTCAGCGATGAGCCTTGGGGCTATCGACGCAAAGGTCGCTTGTCGGTCAAGTGGGTCGAGCAGAAGGGCAAGGCGCTGGTCGGCTTCCGCGAGGACAATCCTCGCTTCATTGCCGACCTTTCCGTCTGCCATACCCTGTTGCCTGAAGTGGGCCATCGAATCGATGCGCTATCCGAGCTCATCGGCAGCCTGCAAGCTAGACGCGAGATCGCCCAAATCGAGATCGCTGCAGGTGACGATACGGTCGCCCTTGTGTTTCGTCATCTGGTTCCCCTGGTCGCTGGCGATATCCAAAGGCTGAAGGCATTTGGCGTGCAGAACGATCTGGCAATCATGCTGCAACCCTCAGGGCCCGAGAGTGTTCATCCACTTTGGCCGGAAGCCATCGATCTGCATTTCCGTATTGGGGATGCCGACGTTGATCTCGCTTTCAAGCCGCCGGACTTCATCCAGGTCAATGCGGGCATGAATCAACGCATGATCCGGCGAACGCTCGATCTGCTGGATGTGAAGCCTGATGATGTGGTGCTCGATTTGTTCTGCGGACTCGGCAATTTCACCTTGCCGATCGCGAAACGGGTTGCCTCGGTCGTTGGTATCGAAGGAGATGAAGGCTTGGTTGCGCGTGCCGGTGCCAACGCTGAGCGCAACGGCATCGAAAACGCCCATTTTCACGCCGCCGATTTGCTGCTGAATCATGCTACCGCAGCATGGGCTCGTACGGGCTATGGCAAATTGCTGCTGGATCCGCCGCGGTCAGGTGCGGCAGCCGTACTGGACTATCTGCCGCGCAATGGAACGGACCGAATCGTGTATGTTTCCTGTCATCCAGGATCGCTGGCCCGCGATGCGGGTGTTCTCGTCAATCGTCACGGATTCACCTTGGCGGAAGCCGGCGTGATGGACATGTTTCCGCATACGGCACATGTCGAGTCGATTGCATTGTTCATCCGTTGAACGACCGGTAGGATGCCAGTCACCTGTTCGGTAAACGTAGCCAACGAACCAAGATTTGCAAATGAAGACGACAACACGCGAGGCAGATGACGCATGCTGATCATTGGCGTACCCGGCAAAACCCTGAGCGACGAAGATCGCGTCTGGCTGTCGTCGCCACAGGTAAGTGGCGTAATTCTTTTTTCCAGAAACTGTGCGAATCGGGATCAGGTCGTCGAGTTGATCGACGATATCCGCATGGAGCGCCCGGATGATCCGTTTCTGATCTGCGTCGATCAGGAGGGTGGCCCGGTCCAGCGTTTCCGTGAGGGCTTTACCCGCCTGCCTGCGCTGGCACGCCTTGGCGAACTGTATGAGGGTAATGCCAAGTTGGCCGTGGCATTGGCCGAGGAACACGCCTGGTTGATGGCCAGCGAAATGCGCGCGATCGATATCGATCTGAGTTTTGCGCCGGTGGCTGATCTGGCCTGTGGCAATCTTGCTGTGGGCCAACGTGCGTTCCATGCTGATCCCGCGATCGCCTCTGAACTGGTCCAGGCCTATGCGCGCGGAATGCATCTGGCCGGCATGGCAGTGACCCTGAAACACTTTCCGGGCCACGGCAGCGTGCTTGCCGACACCCATTTCGATACGGCGAGCGATCCGCGCACACTCAAGGAGATGCGCCGTGCCGACTTCGTCCCCTTTATCGACGGAATTGCCGCCGGTGCCGAAGCAGTCATGATTGCACACGTGAATTATCCCGAAGTCGATGCGATGGCCGCGGGCTTTTCCAGCATCTGGATCGGTGACATCCTGCGCAAGGAAATGGGTTTCAAGGGCATCGTCATTGGTGACGACATCGGCATGGCGGCGGCCGAGGCCATGGGTGGAATCCCGGCACGCATCGAAGCGCACCTGAAAGCCGGTTGCGAGTTGATCCTCGCCTGCAGTCCGACAATTGTCGAACAATCGTTGAACGCGACCGCTGACCTTCCAGCATGTCCCGCGGCACGTGTTGAAAGCTTGCGTGGAGCCGTTGCGCCAACCTGGGAGGCGCTGGAAGATAATCCCAAACGTGGCGAGGCCATTGCCCGTCTCGCTGAACTGTGTCCAGAACCGAGCAGCAAATGAGCCGACCCAAACTTTCCGAGGCGTTGCTTAGCGCCGATTTGATCCATGACCAAAGCATCCTTTCTCCGGCGATTTCGCGCATGGGCATGGAGATCGGACAGGCGCTGCGCGGCCAATCCGCGGTATTTCTGACCATCATGCAGGGCGGCCTGGTCTTTGCCGGGCAACTGGCGACTGCCATCGATGCCGATCTCGAATTCGATTATGTGCACGCCACGCGATTCCGCGGCACGACCGAGGGCGGCGAACTGAAATGGATGCGGCGTCCGGATACGCCTCTGGCGGGCCGCATCGTAGTCCTCGTCGACGATATTCTCGATGAGGGGCATACGCTCAAGGCAATACGCGATTGGTGCCAGGATCAAGCCGCGTCGCGCGTGCTGCTTGCCGTGCTTTGCGAAAAGCTCCATGGCCGCACCGTGCCCGGGCTAAGCGCCGATTTTGTTGGCGTCGAAGTGCCTGATCGCTACGTCTTCGGCTATGGCATGGATTTCAACGAGCAAGGCCGCAACCTTCCCGCCATTTACGCGCTGTGATGCCGATGTCAATTGATCTCGCCTTGATTGGCGGCACCGGACTGTACCGGTTTGCAGGCCTGGAAGACATCAACGAGCACGCGCTCGATACGCCGTGGGGAAAGCCCTCCGACGTGATCGTGAGTGGTCAACTCGGGGCTCGTCGCGTGGCCTTTCTTGCCCGTCACGGGCGCGGCCACGACATCCTCCCGCACAAGGTCAACTACCGCGCCAACCTGCATGCACTCAAACAACTCGGTGCGTCTCGCGTCATCGGCGTGAATGCGGTTGGCGGTATCCGCGAGGACATGGGGCCGCGCATAGTCGTGATCCCCGATCAGATCATCGACTACACCCACGGTCGCATCACAAGTTTCTGCGATACCGAAGGCGCGAAAGTGCGCCACATCGATTTCAGCGAACCGTACACGCAGAGCTTGCGACGCGAATTGGTCGATGCAGCCAAACGCGCGGGAATTCCCGTCGTCGATGGCGGTTGCTACGGCGCGACCCAAGGGCCGCGCCTCGAAACGCGGGCAGAAATCACGCGCATGCGTCGCGACGGTTGCGACTTGGTCGGCATGACCGGCATGCCCGAAGCCACGCTCGCCCGCGAACTCGATCTCGATTACGCCTGTTTGGCCTTGGTCGCCAACTGGGCCGCGGGTTGCGGCGATGAAGGCGAGATCAGCCTCGATGAGATCTTTGCCAATCTCGAACAGGTTACGGCACAGGTACCGCCAATCATCAGCGCAATGTTGAGCCAGCCTTGAGAGGTATCCCCGCGCGATCCACTGCGCAAGGATGATCCGTCACGCCGCAAATTGAAGCCTGGCTAGCTCCGCATACAAGCCGCCCTGTTCAAGCAATTCGGCATGCGTGCCTTGGGCAACAATGCGCCCGCCGTCAAGCACGACGATACGATCGGCTTTCTGTACGGTCGCCAGACGGTGCGCGATGACAAGGGTCGTGCGATTTTTCATCAGCCGTTCGAGTGCGTTTTGCACGAGACGTTCTGATTGCGCATCCAGACTCGATGTTGCTTCATCGAGAAGCAGAATCGGCGCATCGCGAAGTAGGGCGCGGGCGATGGCAATGCGTTGCTGTTGTCCACCCGAGAGTCGCACGCCACGTTCGCCGAGATAAGTGTCGTAACCTTCCGGCAAGGTGACCAGAAATTCGTGCGACTCTGCCGCCCGCGCGGCTGCTTCAACCTCGGCCGCACTGGCTTCGATGCGGCCAAAGCGGATGTTGTCCGCAGCGCTCGATCCGAACAACACCGGATCCTGCGGCACCAGCGCGTAGCAGCCACGCAGCTCGGCCAGATCAAGTGCGCGCAGATCCTGACCGTCAATGGTGATGCGGCCGTTGAGCGGATCGTGGAAGCGCTGCAGCAACTGGAACAAGGTGGTCTTGCCGGCACCCGATGGCCCGACCAGGGCCACTGTTTCACCGGGTTCAATGCTCAGTGACAGATCATGGATCGCGGCCTGGTCCGGGCGCGATGGATAGCGGAATTCGACCTGCTCGAAACGCAGCGCGCCGCGCACCGGATGCGGCAAGGCCGCCGGGTGTTCGGGCGAGCGGATCGCCGCATCGGTATCAAGCAACTCACCAATGCGCCCGAGTGCCCCGGCACAACGCAGCAGTTCGCCCCAGACCTCGGTAAGGCCGCCCACCGATCCGGCCGCGACCACCGCATAAAGCACAAACTGGGCGAGCACGCCGGCATTCATCTGGCCAGCGATGACCTGATGCGCGCCGGCCCACAGCACCACGGTGATCGCGCCGAAGCTGAGCAGGATGACCAGCGCCGTCAGCAAGGCCGTTGTACCGATACGCTTGCGCGCTGTCGCCAAAGCCAGCAGCACCGCCGAGGTGTAGCGATCGCGCTCACGCGGCTCACGTGTATAGGCTTGCACGGTATGGACCGCATTGAGCGATTCCGAAGCAATCGCCGAGGCATCGGCGATGCGATCCTGACTTTCCCGAGACAGCTTCTGGACGCGTCGACCGAGAAACACGATCGGCAGGATCACCGCCGGAATCACTAGCGCGGTCAATCCGGCCAGTTGCGGACTGGTCACGATCAACATTGTCGTCGAGCCAATCAGCATGACCACGCTGCGCAGGGACAGCGAGAGGGTCGAACCAACGACGGTCTGCACCAATTCGGTATCAGCGGCCAGACGCGATACCAGTTCGCCCGAACGGGTACGCTCGAAGAACGCCTGATCGAGACTGAGCAGATGCGAGTACAAACGCGAGCGCAAGGTTGCGGCCACGCGCTCGCCAAGCAGGGTCACGCAGAAATAGCGCAGAGCTCCGGCGATCGCCATGACCACGGCAACCCCGAACAATCCGATGAACCCTGCATTGAGTTGGGCCGGGTCGGTCTGGCCAAAACCACGATCGATCATGAAGCGCGCGGCCGCAGGCAGAGCCAGGGTCGCCGCCGAGGAAATGGCCAGGAACACAAGCCAGCCGGCGATCAGCGCGCGTTGCTCGCGCACGTACGGAATCAAACGGCGATAGGCACCCAGCTTGCGCGGCGCTTCAGGGGTGGGCTCGGTCATGGGTGTGGATTCGTCGGGGCAGCCCATCGAATGGGTGCGTGCGCGAATTAATTCAAGTGAGCGGTTAGCGGTGAGCGGAAAGTCGTGAGCTGAAGCCGTCACCCCGACTGGAGCTCCACTTCTCGTCATCCCAGCAGCTCTCGACGGCTGTTCCTAACGCCGTTCTATCTCCTGCGTCCATGCAGTCGTCAACAGCCGAATGGCTGGTCAGGCTGGGATGACGTAGAGGGGGATTGGACTGATTGGAGGACATATGGATTCAGTGAAAATCACGCGACTGCGAACCAATCTCCGGAAGCAGGGCATCGAGATTGAGCAGGCGGTGTGCAACCACATGCTGCACGCCCTCAGTTGATTGCAATTCACCTTCGACGCCGAGCACGCTGCTTTCGATCAGGATCCGGCGCTGGCTGCTGGCCAAGGCTGCCCAGACGATGATGTTGAGGATGCCGGTCTCGTCTTCGAGGGTGATGAAGGTGACGCCATTCGCGGTATGCGGCCGTTGCCGCACAGTAACCAGTCCCGCACAACGCACGCGCCGGCCATGCCGACTGCCAAGGACATCGCGGGCACGCAACATGCGGCGCTGATCGAGTGCCTCACGGGCAAACGACAACGGATGCCGACGCAAGCTGAAGCCCTGGCTGGCGTAATCGCTGATCACGTCCTTGCGCAAAGACGGCGCGGCCAGCGTGATTGCTTCCTCGTTCACAGCCGCCTCGGCGAGCACGGCGATGGGTTGGTCGACGCCTGCGCTGTCCCAGCGCGCCTGATGGCGATGACCGCTCAGGCTGCGCAAGGCATCGGCATCGGCGAGTCGTGCACGCTCGCCGGCATTCAAACCGGCACGATGGATCAGATCGGTGACATCGGTGAATGCGCGTTCGCGGCGCGCTTCGACGATGCGTTGCGCGGTCGCCTCAGAGAAACCCGCAATGCGTGAGAAACCGAGGCGCAGGGCGTGAGGCATGCTTTTCGCGCTGCTTTTCGTGGGAGCGGCTTCAGCCGCGATGCTTTCTCGCGAGAATGAAGAAAGAGCATCGGGCCTGAAGGCCTCTCCTACAGAAGCATGCAACGTCTCATCGAGCCTTTCGTAGGAAGCGGCTTCAGCCGCGATGCTCTTCTCTCTGTTCGCAAGAGGCATCGCCACCGACGCTTCGAGCGTGCATTCCCACTCACTGATCGTCACATCGACCGGCAGCACGCGCACACCGTGGCGTTGTGCATCGCGGATCAACTGGGCGGGACCGTAGAAACCCATCGGCAGCGAGTTGAGCAGGGCGCAGGTGAATGCGGCCGGGTGGTGGCATTTGAGCCATGACGAGGCATAGGCGAGCAGGGCAAAGCTGGCCGAATGCGATTCCGGAAAGCCGTATTCGCCAAAGCCCCGGATCTGCTCGAAGATGCGCTCGAAATAGCTTTCGTCGTAACCATTGGCGAGCATGCCGTCGCGGATGCGGTCATGGAACGGTTCAAGGCCGCCCTTGCGTTTCCACGCCGCCATCGCGCGGCGGAGTTCATCGGCCTGGCCCGGTGTGAAACCGGCGACGACCTCGACCAGCTTCATCACCTGTTCCTGGAAAATCGGCACACCGAGCGTACGCTCAAGCACGGGCCTGATCCGGGATTCGCCCCGGCCCGCCGCGCGCTCGCTGGCCGATTGCGGATAGTCGACTTCTTCCAGTCCCTGCCGACGACGCAGATACGGATGCACCATGCCGCCCTGGATCGGGCCGGGACGAACAATCGCGACCTGGACCACCAGATCGTAGAAGGCGGCCGGGCGCAGACGCGGCAGCATCGACATCTGCGCACGCGATTCGATCTGGAACACACCCACCGTATCGGCGGCGCGGATCATCGCGTAAGTCGGCTCGTCATCCTGCGGCAGCGTGGCGAGATCAAAGCGTATTCCCGCGTGCCGGTGGACAAGATCGAAACATTTGCGCAGACAAGTCAGCATGCCGAGGGCGAGGCAGTCGACCTTGAGCAGCTTGAGTGATTCAAGATCGTCCTTGTCCCACTGGATGATCGTGCGGTCGGCCATCGCGGCGTTCTCGACCGGTACGAGGGTATGCAGGGGATACTCTGAAATGACGAAGCCGCCGACATGCTGGGAAAGGTGGCGCGGAAAACCACGCAACTGGTCGACCAAGGTCACGACCCGTTGCATGACCCGCGCATCGGCATCGAAGCCGCGTTCGCGCAAGGCATCGGCAATCGGCAGATCCGCATTGGTATGCGCATAGGCCATGCTCAATTGGTCGAGCTGATCCTCGGCCAGGCCGAGCACGCGGCCAATATCACGCGCCGCACTCTTGCCGCGGTAGCGGATGACCGTCGCTGCCAGCGCCGCCCGCGTGCGTCCGTATTTGTTGAACACGTACTGGATCACTTCTTCGCGGCGCTCGTGTTCGAAATCGACATCGATATCGGGCGGCTCCTTGCGTTCGATCGAGAGGAAACGCTCGAACAACAGATTGCCGT
>JBDTCQ010000097.1:0-6442 GCA_039923515.1 Dokdonella sp. | reverse complement strand
GGCGATGCGGCGACGAATGCACATCTGACCCAATACGACACGGCACATGGACGTTTCCCGGGCGACGTCGGCGTCGACGGCGGTGATTTGATCGTCAATGGCGACCGCATCAAGGTGCTTGCCGAGCGTGATCCGTCAAAGCTGCCGTGGGGTGATCTCGGCGTTGATGTGGTGCTTGAGTCGACCGGATTCTTCACCAGCAAGGCCAAGGCCAGCGCACATATCGCCGGCGGCGCGAAGAAGGTCATCATTTCCGCCCCGGGTGGCAACGATGTGGATGGAACCTTCGTCTATGGCGTCAATCACGACCAGTTGACCTCGGCCCATCAGGTCATCTCGAATGCTTCATGCACGACCAACTGCCTGGCCCCGCTGGCCAAGGCGCTGAACGAGAAGATCGGCATCGTGCATGGCCTGATGACAACGATCCACGCCTACACGAATGACCAGGTACTGACCGACGTCTATCACTCGGATCTGCGACGCGCACGCTCGGCCACGCATTCACAAATTCCAACCAAGACCGGTGCCGCCGCAGCGGTCGGACTGGTTCTGCCGGAACTCAACGGCAAGCTCGACGGTTTCTCGATGCGCATTCCGACGATCAATGTCTCAGCCGTCGACCTGACTTTCGTCGCCTCGCGTGCGACCAGCAAGGAAGAGATCGACGCGGTCATGCAGGCCGCCGCAGAAGGCGTCTACAAGGGCGTGATCGGCGTCAACACCTTGCCGCTGGTCTCGATCGACTTCAACCACAACCCGTTGTCATCGGTCTACGACGCCACCCAGACCCGCGTCATGGGCGGCACCCTGGTCAAGGTACTGTCGTGGTACGACAACGAGTGGGGTTTCTCCAACCGCATGCTGGATATGACCCTCGCGCTGGTCAATGCCAAGTAGCGGTCAGCCGTTAGCGGTTGGCGGGAAGAGCGACCGCTGCGACGCTTGCTGAAACCTGCGAGCCAGGCAAAGGACAGGAATCCTGTTTACGGATCCTTGTCCTTTGGAATACGATCCATAGTGGATTCCGTATCGCGCCTGGGGTAATCGTTGTGAGAAGTATTCTTCCGGCCGCAGTTGTCATCATCGGCATGCTGCTCGCCAACTCCGGTCATGCAGAAAATGTTGCAGACATGAAAGAGGCGCGATTCGCGCGCTGGATCCATGCCGGCTTGCTCGACCCGGAAACGCCGATAAAGCAGCGCAGAGCGATAGTCGGCGAACTTGAGGTCATCGCCAGGAACGACTCCGAGCCTGGGGTTCTTTACCTGCTTGGATCGCTGTATCGGCAAGATCCGGCACATTCAAACTCGCCAGTCGAGCAGGATCTCAATCGCGCCCGCGAATTGCTTTCACGCGCGGCGCTGCGCGGAAAGATCCCTGCGATGGCCAAGCTTTCGACGATCGAGTTGCAGTCTGGCAATCGCTTGGAGGCGAATGTCTGGGCGCAGCTCTATTATCATTATGCAAAGGATCTGGCCACGGCCGATCCCCGTTGGACAGGCGGCTTCGCGGCTTCCATCCTGCGCAATGCACAGGATGGATTTCCGAGCAAGGAGATCGAAACGCTCAACTCGAGTGTCGGTGCGATGATCACTCAATATGACGCGCAGATCCGTCTGGGTCTGAAGGAGATTTCTGAATCCGAGTCGGGGAATCGCTTTCGCGATGCACGTCCAGGTAAGCGCGTGCTTCTGAAACCGGAGACCTCGAAAGGCCGCAAGCTGGAATCCGGCATGTCAGAGTACGTGCTCGAATTCGCTGCAGACGGGAGCGTCAAGCAGGCCTGGGCGGTCGACGCCTGGCCGAATGCTCGACTGGCACGAATCCTGCGCATTATTGTGCTCGGGTATCGGGTTGAGCCGGGAGTCGTCAGGGAAGCCGCTGGCATGCTTGCTGTGCTGCCCGTTGTCCTCGATGACGGACGCTACAAAATTCGCGAAGAAACCTCAAAGGACTGAGAGTTCATTTAGCAGCCGCATACGTTCAATGCGCAACCAGCATCGGCAGATCGCTGTGCTGGAACAGGTGTCGGGTGACGCCGCCGAGGACGAGCTCGGTGATGCGGGACTGACCCCAGGCGCCGATCACGATCAAGTCGGCGTCGACTGCGTGAGCGGCTTCCAGCACGGCGGGACCGTGATCCTTGCTCGGCTTGAACGGGCGAAATTCCGCGCTGACGCCATGACGCTGGAGCCAGGCGCGCAGATCTATTTTCGGCAGGCTGTCGAAGCCCAGCAATCCTGCGTTGGCTTCGCCTTCAAGTACGGTCACCTGCGTGGCGCGCTTGAGCAAGGGCAGGGCTCCGCGGATCGCGAGCATGGATTCGCGGCTGGCGTTCCAAGCCACCAGCATGTGCTCACCCACCTTGTCGACACGCGCGCCGTCGGGCACGACCACGACCGGTGCCGATGAGCCGAAAACCGTTCTTGACGCGATGCCCCAACCGACTGGTGCGTCGGGATTTGCGCAAGGGCGCTCGGCGATGATCAGATCCGACCAGCGCGATGCGTGGCAAAGTGCGTCGACCACATCGCCCTGGACGACCTGGAAATCGCCTTGCACGCCGTGTTGCTCCAGTTGTGCCCGCCACCACGGCGCGCGTGCGCGAGCTTCTTCGAGCAAGTGGCTGGTCTCGTTGACCTGCACGGCAACCGCTTCAGGTGAAACGAATGCCGCCGTCGACAGGGCGACGACATGCAATCCGAGCACATGCGCATCGAGACGCTTGGCCAGGGCAAGACCAGCGTCGACGGCTGGCCCGGCGTTTTCACAATTGCGCAGATGAATGACGACGTCGAAGTCGGACATGGTCGCATCCTCAATCAGTGGTGGATGCGCAGCAGTCTACGCCGAGCGGATGAAAGTGGATCGTGCTGCACCTTGTCGAAGTGCCGCGCGGACGATTGTGCTGACGCAGCAACGCACGCAGAATGAGGCCTTTCGATCAGGAGGCTCCCGCCATGCGTACCGTCATCACTGTCGTTGCATTGACCCTGATGCTGCTCGCGGTGGGTTCGGCGCAGGCCGCCCCGATCGATTGCGAGCTGCGCTTCTCGATGTCCGGCTGGTCGATGTTCTACAAACATTCGACCGGTAGCGGGACGGTGACGTGCGACAACGGCCAGTCGATGAAGGTGAAGATCTCGGCCAAGGGCGGTGGCCTGACGTTCGGCAAGTCGAGCATCGACAACGGCATCGGCAAGTTCACCGAGGTCTATGCGATCGACGACATCATCGGCGGTTATGCGACTGCCGAAGCGCATGCCGGAGCCAACAAGTCGGCCAGTGCGCGGGTCGTGACCAAGGGCCCCATTTCACTCGCGCTGTCGGGAAAGGGCAGGGGCTGGGACGTTGGCGTGGCATTCGGCAACTTCATCATCAGCAAACCATGAGTGCGCGCGAACCCGTCATGAGCCAATCCCAGACCCATCCGCACTATACGAAGGCCGAGGAAATCGCCTCGAGTCTGAGTCACGCCCTCGGCATCGTGCTCGGCATCGCCGGACTCGCTGTGCTGGCCGCATTTGCGGCCCTGCATGGGGGTGCCTGGCGCATCGTCAGCGTGAGCATCTACGGGGCCACGCTGATCCTGCTCTTCACGGCGTCGACGCTGTATCACGCGGTACCCAATCCCAGAGCCAAGCCCGTCCTGCGTCTGCTCGACCATTCGGCAATTTTCCTGCTGATCGCAGGCACCTACACGCCGTTCGCCCTGATCAGTCTGCGTGGGCCGTGGGGCTGGAGCCTGTTCGCGATTGTCTGGACCCTGGCGATCATCGGCATTGCCCTCGAGTTACGCCATGTGCGCAATCGCGTGGCGGCGGCCCTGCTATATCTGGGCATGGGCTGGGTCGGCGTGTTCGCGATCAAGCCAATGATTGCGAACATCGAGCCTGGCGGCCTGTGGCTGTTGCTGGGCGGTGGGCTTTGTTACACGCTCGGCGTACCTTTCTACCTTTGGAAGCGGCTTCCCTACAACCACGCCTTGTGGCATTTGTTCGTGCTCGCGGGCAGTGTGCTGCAGTTCTTCTCGATCCTGCTTTACGTCCTGCCTGAAAACTGATCCCGGACGGTCGTCAGTAAGCGTGCTTGCGGGCTAGAACAAATAGGCAACGGCAAATACGCCGAGCATCGTGAAACAGAGCGCGATTCGAGCCAGTGTTCCGAAAATGAATCCGAGCCAGGCCCCCACACCGACAATGGTCGAACGCTTGAGCGTGCTGCCGGCGATCAGTTCGCCGGCGACCGCACCGACAAAGGGCCCGAGGATAAGGCCCACGAGGCCTAGAAAAAGCCCGATCACGGTACCCGCGGCTGCACCGAACAAGGCCCATCCACTCGCGCCGACACGCTTGGCCCCCAACACGCTGGCGAGCAGATCAACGATCACGGCCAGCGCGGTCAGTACGCCAAGGATGGTCAGGGTGGGCCAGCCGATATGACTGAAGTCGCCCGTCCAGGCGGCCAGAAACATGCCGACGTACACGATCGGGACACCCGGAAGCGCAGGAAGCACGGTGCCGATCGTGCCGATCACGATCAGGATCGCGGCAAGCACATAAAGAAGAATCTGGGTTGTCATGCGTCGGTGATCCGGGGCGATTCGTGAAGTCTAACCCGCGTCCGCTGTCGTCCCGGAAATACTTTTTTGACCAGTCGCCGACCGCTGCGTCGCACAGCGAATCCGCATGTCGATCTGTCATTCGGTCAACAGCGAGCGGCTTCGATCAACGTGAAGCACGTCACACTTTGACGTCACCAGGTGGCCTGATTGCTGGGAATGGACCGAAGAGTTCGGTACGTGATCCGTATTCGGACTTGGAAAAAAACGAGTGATTCCGACTGCTTACGCTTGGCGGCGGCGATTTCGTAATCTGCTCGCGGGGGCTCAGCCGAGGGTTGGCACAGATCATGCTGAATCTGCGATAGCCATCTGCCCTGAAAGGATCTTCGGCGGATGACCCAGGCTGTCACAGCGAAGTGACTCCCACACATCTTTCGGGGGATACCAAATGTATACCAGACAAGGCCGGCTGCGTTCAGCAGTCGTGTTAGCGGGTATCTGTGCGTTGTCGATCGTCGGCGTCGCTTCGGCGGGAGGCGGATATGCCATCCGCAACGGCACGATCGCGAGTGCTGGCGATGTCGTCACGAACAATTGTTTCACGCTTAGCTCAACCCTCGGAGAACCGGTTGCGGGGTCTGCGAGCAACGGCTCGTTCACGGTGACTTCGGGCTTTCAGGCCGTCGTTGCCGCGCACCAGCAGACCATCATCTCCGACCGAATCTTCCAGAACGGTTTTGACGCCCAGCAGGGGAATTGCACACCATGAAAATCAAGAATCTTGTTCTCGCCATTGCCGTCGTTCTCGGGGCTTGCACGGCTTCCGCCTCGTTCGCCGCCACCTCTGCTGCCCAACTGCCGGATTTTGTCTATCAGGGCAAGATCGAGCAGAACGGCGTGTTGGTCGATGGCAACTACAATCTGACTTTCTCGCTGTGGGATGCGCCCAGTGGCGGTGCCCAGTTTGGTCCGACCATCAGCGAGTCGAATTATCCCGTCGTTGACGGTGTTTTCAGTATTAATCTTGCCTTTCCGGGCGCATTTTCCGGTGCCCAAATGTACCTTGAGGTGGGCGTCGCTGGCACCACTCTGCCACGGCAGCCGATTGCCACCGCACCTGTTGCGCAATTCGCACTCAACAGCGTTCCGGGCGCGCAAGGTCCAGCCGGCCCTCAAGGTCCTGCAGGGTCCGCGGGCACTCCGGGCGTCGCTGGTGCACACGGCCCGACAGGCCCACAGGGTCTGCCAGGAAATGACGGTGCGCTGGGGCCAGCTGGTCCCGCAGGTGCTGTCGGTGCGCAAGGGCCGGTGGGCCCGGCCGGTTCGGTGGGTACCCCAGGTGCACCCGGTCTGATCGGTCCGGCGGGTCCGCAAGGTGCCGCTGGGAATGATGGCGCTCCGGGCGCCGCAGGTGCGCCGGGCGCGCAAGGCCCCACTGGTTTGCAGGGTGTTGCCGGTCTCGATGGCGCGACTGGTCCAATGGGACCCGCAGGAGCCGTCGGTGCGATGGGTCCGGTCGGTTCGCAGGGCTCGATCGGTCCCGTTGGTTCGCAATGTATCGCTGGAAATGCTGGCGCTCCGGGTGCGGCAGGTGCGCCGGGCGCGCAAGGACCCATTGGTTCGCAGGGCTTGCCTGGAAGTGACGGAGCGGCGGGCGCTGCTGGTGCGCCCGGGGCTCAAGGCCCGATCGGTCTGCAGGGTCTTCCCGGCCTCGAGGGTGCAATCGGTCCCATGGGTCCAGTGGGAGCGGTGGGTGCAATGGGTCCGGCGGGTTCGCAGGGCTTGCCTGGAAATGACGGAGCCCCGGGCGCCGCTGGCGCGCCCGGGGCTCAAGGCCCGATCGGTCTGCAGGGTCTTCCCGGCCTCGAGGGTGCA
>JBDTCQ010000096.1:0-10302 GCA_039923515.1 Dokdonella sp. | reverse complement strand
AAGGGCGGCCTGCGCAAGGCGCGCCAAACGCTGGAACGCTGCCACCTATTCGCCCTCGCTGAATCGCTCGGTGGCGTCGAGAGTCTGATCGAACACCCCGCTATCATGACCCATGCCTCCATCCCGCCCGCTATTCGCAAGCGCCTCGGGATCAGCGATGGCTTGATCCGGCTCAGCGTCGGTGTTGAGGATGTTGTGGACCTGAAGGCTGAACTCGGCGCGGCTCTTGCTTGATCCGTTGAGGGTGGCCTGTCACTGTTTGTCTGGACGGGTCGGTCCACCGGATTGACTCTATGCTCAATTCAGCCGAGGGACTCGCATCGTGAATGAATCTTCAGTGAGCATGCGCCCATTCGCCGCGCGATCAGGCAGACCACTTTCGTCCATCATTCTTCTCTTTGCGGCTGTGTCTGCATGCAGCGTCCACGCCGGTCAACTTCCATGCCCTGGCAACACGAACCCGGCGTGCCTGTCGGGCTTCCCCGTTGAGTTCACGGGCCCGGGCATTCCTGCGGATATCGGCTTCGTGCAGTTCTCGAGCCCTACTGTGGCTCACTTGGGGATCATCAACGACGGCAAAGCGGATATCGTCGTAGGCACGACTGGCGGTTACGTGATTGCCTACCACGCTGATGGCACGTTTCTTTGGGCACGCAAGACCGGCAACCTTGAGGTCGCCACGAAACCGGCGATTGCCGATATCGATGGCGATGGCAAACCGGAAATCGTGGTCGGCGCAGGGGAGGCCGCCAAGAACGGCGGCGGCGTCTACGTGCTGCGCAACAACGGTACCTTGAAATGCTCCTTTACTGCGCTCGATACAACGCCGCTTGGCGGTGGCGTATTCAGCTCTCCGGCGATAGGGCGGCTTGACGCTACCCGGCCCAACGAGATGCAAATCGTGGTCGGCAGTTGGGACGCGCATGTGCGCGCACTGCATGCGGATTGCTCACTGTGGTGGGTGAAGGGCATTCCCGACGATGTGATCGACACGGTGTGGTCATCACCCGCGCTGTACGATTTGGACAGTGACGGCCAGATCGATGTCATCATCGGTGTCGACAGCGGCCAAGGAACATTGCCTGGCGGGATAAAGGTCGGTGGCCAGTTGCGCGCCTTCCGCGGCGACGGCATCGGCGAATTGCCGGGATTTCCGATCAAGCTCGATGAAGTGATTTTCTCATCACCGGCCATTGGTGATATCAGCGGTACTCGCCATCCTGCCATCGTGGTCGGCAACGGTCGTTGTTACGACATGCCTGGTTGCGCGCCCGGTGGTCTCTCGCACCCCGTCACCGAAGCGCTATTCGGTTGGAACGCCACGGGTAGCGCGTTGGCGGGCTGGCCCTATGCAATGCCGAGCCAGAGCACGCGTACTTCGTCACCCGCGTTGGTCGACCTCGATGGCGATGGCAAGCTGGAAACCGTAATGACCACGTTAGTCAAATCCAGTAATCCGGCCGTGGCTGATTTCGAAGGCTACGTGCATGTCGTGCGCAGCGACGGGACGGCCTATCCGGGCTGGCCGATCCAGCCCACCATGCCAAAGACATGCAGCACCAATGCGCCTTGGGGTACGACGTTCGCTTCACCGATTGCGGTCGATATCGATGGCGATGGAAAACCCGAAATTCTTTCACCGGTAGGTACGCAAGTCAGTATATGGAATCGCAACGGCACGCAGCTCTCCTACACCTACGTGGACGCTTGTATTGGTAATCCGAATCCGGCGATCTATCAGTTGCGCGCGAATTCCGGCATCTTCAGCACGCCTACTGCCGCCGATCTCGATGGTGACGGCAAGATCGACGTGGTCGTCGGCAGTGCGTCCACGCTCGGCGGTCCGATCGGCGCACTGTTCGCGTGGCGATTTCCGAACAGCGTTGCGAAACCGGCTAGTCTGCCATGGCCGCAGTTTCGCCATGACGAGCGCAACACGGGCGTGTACGTGAGCGATGGAATTTTCCGCAATGGTTTTGAGGCGACGCCTTGATTCAATGCTGCGCTTCTAGGTAATCGTCCCCAAGAGGCGACTTAAGTTCTGACGCGGCTAATCCATATTCGCGTTACCGGCGAAAGCCGCGCTCCAGATATTCGCCAACGTGCTGAAAAGCATAGACGATCAGTCGATAGGATGGACGGGCGCCTCCAGCACGCCCTGGATTGACGACCATGGGGGTGTTGCATGGAGTTGCGACCATTGGCGTGCGTAGCAACGGGCTCATCTATGGCAACCGTGCGGTTCATTCAGCGCCAACCCGCACGGTCTGCGGTCCATACCGCAGGTCCTCTATTCTGAACGCGAGAAGTCGTGGGTCGCCGTTGCCGGGAACTTGCGCAGCCGCGTCCGTCGTCAGCGACAAACGGGATATGCCCGCATTTGCATCGAAAATGGCCACAACCTCTATGGCTGCGCCCGGGACTAGCTGTGGCGCCGACAGAACCTGTGCGCCATACGACACACTGACTTTGCGCGGAACCAGCGTTGACAGCTTGAACCGCACGGTGAACTGAACGGTACTCTTGCGAGGGTTGGCAATGACGAGATCGGCGTTACCTTTGCTCCACGCAGCCTGCTCGTGGGGTTGCTTGCCCGGTTCCCACGCAAACCAGCCTCGCCCTTGTTCCACCGCGATAAAAGGGGGCGTATTCGGAGTTGGCGACGGCACTCGGTATACGACGTATCCCAGTGCGACATCGTCGATGATGGGCGCGCCGAACTGCGTCGCGAGTTCCGCTTCGATCGCCGTGCCATGATCGGCATAACCGCGTCGATCCAGATAGATCGCGCCGAAACCTGCGTCGCCCAACGCGTTGGAGAGGTCCTTGCCGAACAACTGTGCTGCTTGCTCATTCCAGATGTCCGATGGTCGCCCGTGCATGTCGCCAAAGCTCCACCGCAATCCGCGAGTAAACAAGTAGGGTTCCAGCAAATAATAGCTGCCCGGCGGACGTGAACTTTCCGGAAAGTAGTCGTACGGCAGCTCAAACAAGGCAGTGGCCTGGGGTACGGCCGCCTGCAGGCGTGCGAAAGACGCTCTTTGCTGCGTAAACACGGCGGCGTTGGGTTTTCCCACGGCATGCACGGGAAACTGGTCTGCCCAGGCGAGTGCGACAAGCGCCGCTGCAAACACGAAATTCGTGGACGACCGTGCGTGCCGACCGAGCAGCTGCCGCGCGGCTACCAGAAATGCGAACAATGCGAAAAATTCGATGAAGACACTGATTCGGTTGAGGCCGCGAATTTCGGGGGTCACCAACCGCGCAACGATCGCGCCGAAGCCGCCGATGGTTGCGTACAGCACGGCTGCTGTGCACAGCGCGCCGGCAGCCCATAGCTGCGGATAGCGGCGCACGTTGCCGCTGAAAAACGCAGCGAGGGCGACCAGGAAACCGGCGCTACCTATCAGGCCAAGCGCAGCGGTCATGTTTTCATTGATCAGTGGAGCGGTGTTTTTGTAGGCAGTAATGAAATTGTCGAACAAGGGCAAGCGATGTCCCGGTGCCGGGAATAGCAATTGGGTCAAGCGCAAGCCGTAGAACTCCGCCTCGGCCGGGTTGCGGTGCGCGATCAGTGGATTGGCGCCTTCGGCAAGATGATAGAGCACGTTCGGCAGCAGGCTGAGCGCAATTACACCAACGACGACCGCGATATAGAGCGCGCCCCATCGCAGTGGCGCCCAGTGGCGTGCATGCAGTGTGCCGAGGACGCAGGCCAGTGCGAGAAATAGCACGCCGAAGTACGCATAGTAAACGCCGCTGCCAGCCGCGAGCGCGAGCAAAAGCAATGCGCCCCAGCCCATTCCACGCCTGCCATCCAGATGCGGTGCGCGAAACGTTGCCAAGCGCAGTGCGTAATGTCCAAAGATCGGAATCGCGAAATACGAAGCAAGGAACACGTGTGCAAGCCGGTAGAAATGGTAGGGAAGAATCGCGAATACGACTGCGCCTGCGATTGCCGGTAGCCGTTCAACTCCGTTCTTCTTGAATGCCCAGCATGCAGCGAGCGCAGCTGACGCGAACGAAATAAGATAAAACACGTTGAACGCGAGGAACGGATCCTTGCTGAACAACCCAAGCAATCGGATCAGGAGAAAATGCGTCGGCTCAGGGATCGGGTAGTCGTACATGGTCGCGCCAAACGGAGCGCCGACATCGGGATTGCGCGTGTAGGTGCCGTGCTCCAGTACTGCTTTGAAAACATATTGCGCGGACGTCGCATCGCCACCCGTCAGGAAGGGCACGTGCAGATTCATCGGCCATGAGTGATACGCCCACAACGCAATAAGCACAGCGATGGCGGCGGCAACGCTGCCATCGAGGGAGCTGGGAAGCCGCGGTAACCAAGGCAGTAGGGGGCGGAGAGGTTCCAGGCGTAGATCGCGGTCGAGTGGTGGCATTGGCGGTTGATCTCCGGGTTTGCGCCTAGCTTTCGTGACGAGCGGTGATGACCCAGCGCGAAAGGACGTAGGTCAGTGGCAGGGTCAGCACAACAACGACGAGTGGGGCGAATGTTTCCGGTACCCGCGCGTAGTCGATCAAGACGACCAGCAACAGCGACCCGGCAAGATACTGGGCGAGATAGACGATCGGGAATGCCAATGCGCGGGTGATAGTTGGGCGACGACGGAACACGAACAGCGTATTGGCGAAATAGGACCAAGCGACGCCTGCAACGAACGCAACCGAATAGGCCACGAGATATGGCAGCCATAACAGCAGCAAAAGGTAAACTGCGTAGGAGAAGGCCGTCGTGCTGGCGCCGCCGAGCAAAAAACGAACGATCACGTTACGAGTCAAGGCGGTGACGTGCTGATTCAATGAGCTCATGAGGATTGCGTCTGGACATGTCGCAACGGTGTGCCGCTAGCGCGGGAGCGACGCGTTTCGTCGAAGAGGTCAGGAGCGGGTATCGGACGTTTCGCGCCAACTCGCGACGTGATCGGTTACCCCTTCCGGCAAGCGGTTCACTTCGTAGAGGATGCGCCAAAGATATTCGGCGATCACGCCGAGGAAGAAAATGATGAGGCCGAGCAGGAACGTGATCAGCACGACGAGGCTGGCGAATCCCTTGACGACTACGAATCCGGCCAGTGCTGCAACAATTTCAAATATGCCGTAGCCGAAACTTGCGATCGAGACGGCTAGCCCGATCGACGAGATCAGGCGGATGGGCGCCGCCGAGAAACCAAGGAATGTATCAGTAGCCAGTTTTAGTTTCTTCAGGAGCGTCCAGCGCGACTTGCCATGAACGCGCTCTGCGCGGTCGTATCGCACGATGTCCGGTTTGAAGCCCAGCCAGTAGCAGAACATCACGAAGTTGACGTTCTTCGGCGCTTCGCGCACCAGTTCCATCATCTGCCGGTCCATCAGCGAGAAGTCGAATCCCCCGACTGGATAGTCGTTCGCGATCAGCTTTCGTACGAGCCAGTAGTAAACCGCTGCGAAGATTTTTGTCGTCCATGGATCCTCGCGGCGACGTCGTTGACAGATGACGTATTTTCCACCTTCCCTCCACCTCGCGACCATCTCCTCGATCAACTCGGGCGGATCCTGCAGGTCGGCCGAAAGGATCACGAAGCAATCCCCGGTTGCATTGGCCAGCGCGGTCTTCAGTGCAACGAGAGCACCGAAATTGCGTGTGTGCTTGCAAACTGTCGTGCGTTGAAACCGCTGTTGGATCCGAAGCAGCTCCGAATAGGAGCCATCACCGGAGCCATCGTCCACCATGATCAGTTCGAGCTGTGCCCCCTGCGCCGCGAGGTCCCTATCAACGTCGAGCAGCCGGCTCGCCAGTTCCGGCAGTGATTGTTCGTTGTAGTAGACGGGGATGCCGACGGATACGGTTTTGACCTGCGAATCATTCATGGCTTCATGGCGTGTGGCTGCGTTTGGAGGAGCGCTATTGAATAACGCCCGAGGAGCGGGCTGCCTTGCATGCGTCGATGACCGTGTCGATCTGCTCGAGCGTGAGATGAGGGCCGATGGGCAGGCTCAACACTTCGCGATGCATGCCCTCTGCGATTGGGAAGTCGCCTTCGCGACAGCCCATGAACGAATAGGCCCCTTGCAGGTGAGGCGGTGTGGGATAGTGAATCAGCGTCTGGACACCACGATCGGCAAGGAACTGCTGAAAACGCGAGCGATTGGCCGTGCGCACTACGAAAAGATGCCACACGGGGTTACCGTTCCCACACACTTGCGGAAGCTGTAATACGTCCGCCGGCAAATGTTCGCCATATCTGACCGCCACGCGCCGACGACGCTCGTTCCAGACGTCGAGAACCCGCAGCTTGACCCGAAGGAATGCAGCCTGCATTTCGTCCAGACGGGAATTGAATCCCGCATAGCGGTGCTCGTACTTGACTGCGGAACCGTAGTTGCCGAGCATTCGCACCCGATCGGCCAGTTCGCTGTCGCTGGTGGTCACCGCTCCGCCGTCGCCGAATGCGCCGAGATTCTTCCCGGGATAGAAGCTGAATCCGGCAGCATCGCCCAGCGCGCCTGCGCGCTTCGTATTCCAGCTCGCGCCGTGGGCTTGAGCGGCATCCTCGATCAGGCGCAGGGAATGACGGCGGCACACTTCGGCAATCGCAGTCATGTCGGCGCACTGGCCGTAGAGATGCACGGCGATCACTGCCCGCGTTCTCGGCGTTATGGCTGCTTCGATACGGTTTGCGTCCAGATTGTACGATCCCGGCACCGGTTCCACCGGAACGGGTCGTGCACCCGCGTAGGTGACAGCAAGCCACGTTGCAATAAACGTGTTGCTGGGCACGATGACTTCATCGCCGGCGCCGATTGAATATGCTCGCAGAATCAGATTAAGCGCATCGAGTCCATTTGCGACGCCGATGCAATGGCGGGTGCCGCAGTAGCGGGCGAACTCGCTTTCGAACGCTTCCACTTCCTCGCCGAGAACGAACCGACCCGATGCCAAAACGCGAGCACCTGCTTCATCGACGCGCTCTTGAAGTTCTGCGTAGGCGGCGCCGAGGTCAAGAAACGGGATGGTCATGCTGGCTAACCTTGCCCAAGAATTCAGGGTAGTCGCGGTAGTAGTCCGCCTCATCATAAATCTCTGATGCGAGCACCATACAGACAGATCCCGAAGAAAAATTGTCCAACTCGCGCCAAATCATCGGACATATGTACAGTCCGTTGTACGAGCGGTTCAGATGCACGCGCTGTTTCTCGCGACCATCGTCGATGACGACATCGAAGCTGCCCGACATCGCGATCAATAATTGATGGAGCGCTTTGTGGGCGTGGCCGCCGCGTTCAGCTCCGCCAGGGACGTCGTACAGGTAATACACACGCCGAATATCGAATGGGATGTGACGTGCCCCCTCGATATAGGTCAGATTGCCGCGTGGATCCGAGATTTTCGGCAGCTGCACGATACTGCAGTTGGCAAGGGCCACGAATCAGATTTCCTTCTTGGTGGTTGGCATGGAGCGTGGACAAACAGCGCCCGATCTCAAGGCCGGGCGCTTGCGACAATGTACAACTCGCCCGCGATGTCCGGATACCGTTCGCCCAGTTGCATGAAAGCTTCGAGCATCTCGGGGGTCCAATTCTGCTCGATCTGTGCACTGCTCACGGGCTTCAGCCAGTAGCCGCCGAACACATCCACGTTCAGGTGCGCCTGCTGAAAGCACGCGCGGAAAGACTCGGGATTCATCACTCTGCGATGACCGTGATGGCGATCCATCTCATTGAGCTGATCTTCTTGCTGCAGGAGCCCCATGATTACCGCCGCCTGGCGATGGATGGAGCGGGAGTTTGGCACGGCGGAGAATATCCGGCCGCCTGGGGCGAGCCAGCCCTTTGCGTTGCGAAGTATGGCCACGGGGTCGTCGACGTGTTCAAGGACGTGCCCCAGCACGATCAGATCGAAACGGTCCTCGGTTTCGAAAACTTCGAACAGTGCGCAATGGGCGTGGACTTCCGGAAACCTGTTTCGTATGTCCTGGCAAAATTTCTCTGAGCCATCGACAACGCTCAAACGCTTCGCGATCCGGTGCAGTCGATCCGTCATCACCCCCTCGGCAGGTCCCATCTCCAGGACATTCGACGGGTTTTGAAACAGGCGAGACAGGATACGGAAGCTGTATTCGATCGTGGAGCGATTGGCGCCCAACGCATACAGGGAGTCCGCTGCAATATCATCCAGCCGTTTGGTTTCGGAAATCGAGTCCATCGTAGAACGCATCCAGGAGAGAGGAAAAGACTGAGACAGGCAAGCTGCCTTCCAAGTATTTCTTGTTGCGCATGCCTGTGTCGACCAACCGGCACGGCACGTCGGCTGTGGCCGCTGCCGTGTAGTCCGTTTCAGTATCGCCGATATACAAGACGGCACCAAGCTCGCTCAGTACGCGAGCCTTTCCTGCGGCCACGTCGCATTGAGGTACAAAGCGCACCGTTTCGAAGCTGCCCAGCAGCCCCAAGCGTGTCATCTGACAGCGAGCGGCGGCGGCGTCTTGCCGAGCAGACACAAGTGCCAGTTCCGCGCCAGACCGCCGGATTTCGCTGAGCATGTCCTCGATGCCAGGCAGGAGCGAGTCGAAGCTCAGCCAATGTGTCTTTTCTATCTCCTCGCGCCAGATATCAGAGACCATGCGTGACCGGTCTTTTCCAACATGGAGCAGCGCTTCCTGCGTCGTGCTGCCGTTGCGCTTCAGTTCCCAGAAACAAGAAGCATCGAATTCCGTCTGGCGGCTTGAAGCCGTGGCCGCGAGGCCATATCGCGCCACAGCACAATGGCGAGGAGCACACGTGAGCAGCGTTCCATCCAGATCCAGCGCGACGATCATGGCGCTGGCGAAAGAAACTCGGCGTACTGTCGAGTCACGTAGCAGGTTGAGTGTCTACGCTTGAGATAGACAAGGGGGTCTTGCTCGAACATGCGAGCCAGATGTGCGGCGAAGAACTCCAGTCCGTTGGCAACGCTCAAAGCAGTCCCCGCGCCAAGACGTGGGTTGATGTCTGTGATGGCGCACGAACCATCTTCGCGCTCCATCGCTTGGAAACAGAAAGGAGACTTGCGTTGCATAGTGCTGCTCAGGGCTGATGCAATTCTTTCCAGGTCCGAGTGCCTGATCAAGCGCGCTTGGGTGCAGACGCCAGCCTTGATCGTCAGGCGCTCACGAACGGAGCAGATGGGCGGGCCGTCGTCGCGAGGAAAACAGTCAACGGTGTACTCACGGCCGGCGATATGTTCTTGGAAGAACCAGTGGTCCGGCACTTCTGATAAATCGGCTTCGTTCAAGATCAGACGGCTGGATTTACCCCCGAATCCCCCATCATCCTTTGCCCAGCATGGGAACTTGCCGGCAAGCCTGTCGCGTGGATAAACCTCGGGAAAGCTTATGTCTGCTCCGAAAAAATGCTTCGAATACAGAGACTTCTCCTTGGCCTTCCGGCAGAAGCCGGCATCTGGGCTCATGACGATGCAAGGTAGTTCTGGCCGCGCCGAGGCGAACAGAATCTCGGGGTCGATGATCGGCAAGTAGTGTGTGACTCCCCACTGGCCGATAACCCTGCGCATGACTTCGCCATACGTATTTGGATGAAAGGACGGGAGAGTGACATGCTGATCGGCCAAGCATGCTCCGCCCACCAAGTGTGCGGGGTTTGTGTCTGCGGTGATCAGCCGAAGGTCAGGGAAGTGTTTGCGGGCAGCCAAGACGTACGCGTACGCTGTTCCTGTTCCGGCGGCAGTTAGTAGCAATGTGTGAGCGGCATCCATCGGCGGCGACTACTTCAGTTCTGTCAGATCGCGAAAGCACTCCAGCGCCCCCGGATTCGCCAACGCATCGGTGTTCCTCACCGGCCGTCCATGGATCATCTCTCGCACTGCGATCTCGGTGATCTTGCCGGAGATCGTGCGTGGGATGTCGGCGACCTGCAGGATCTTCGCGGGGACATGGCGCGGCGTCGTGTTCGCGCGGATCTGCTTTGTGATGCGCCCGCGCAACTCGTCGTCGAGGGTAATGCCTTCGCGCAGGCGCACGAACAGGATTACGCGTTCGTCGTCGTCCCAATGTTGGCCGACCGCGACTGATTCGAGAACCTCGGGGACCTGCTCGACCTGACGATAGATTTCCGCGGTGCCGATGCGCACGCCGCCGGGATTGAGCGTCGCGTCGGAGCGGCCGTAGATGATCACACCGTCGTGTTCGGTCAGCAGCGCATGATCGCCGTGGCACCAGACGTTCGGCACACGCTCGAAGTATGCGGCGCGGTATTTCGCGCCGTCAGGATCGTTCCAGAACATTACCGGCATCGATGGAAACGGTG
>JBDTCQ010000095.1:0-3360 GCA_039923515.1 Dokdonella sp. | reverse complement strand
CGAGATACTCAGTCAGGTGACTCGTCAGGGCGGGGGTGGCGCCAAGGATGCGCAGGGGACGCTCGCGGGTACGCACTATCACGGCGAGCAGGTTGCTGGTCAGCCGACGGGTGTCGTCTACCAGGCGGATCTGTTCATGCAGAACATTTCGGTTTCGAGAATGCGGGCGAGCGGAGTGACAGGCCCTGGCGGAACGGGCAAGATTGTCTTCGCGCCCAGCTCGACACTGAAGAACAACGTCAATGCCGGCACAGCGACCACGACCATTGCGGGCCAGGGCACCTTGGGCACCAGCAGTGCGCTGTGGACGGCCTGGATCCCATGGCATGGGAAGTTCTCCGGCACGTTCGCTCCCTACAACAATGATCAGCATCCGTACCTGATCTGGAACATGTACCGAATCAATGCCGATGGCAGCATCGAGCAGATCGCCCGTTCCGGAGTCAAGCACGCCTGGCTGACGACCAACCAGGGTTGTGCCTCGGGCGAGAACTTTGACAGCCACATTCTGGGTCGCTCATGCGGCGATACCTACAGCAACGGCAACAACGACGCCAACCAGGATCTCTCGTTCCGTTCCGAGATCATTCCGGCAACGGGTCAGTGGGGGCGCTGCCATTCGCTGTTCGATCCGGGCTGCGTGGGCAGCAATACGAACTCTGCGCCGTCTGACGATGGGTACGTGCGGCGCATGGTCGTCAACGAGGGGCAGCTCAACACGGCTGGCGCGAGCTATCTGTTCGACTCGTGGTATCTGGCCCGCCAGGACATCAACATCTACAACTCGATGGCCACGGTGACCGGCACGCCAACGTATTCGACCGGCAACTGGACCTTTGCCGGAGTCGGCAATTTCAAGCTGGGCTCGGTCACCGATCGCTGGGTCGAGGGCCTGCCGGCCAACACGATTGCGCAAAATTCGGAAATGGCAGTCGCCGAAGGGCACACCAAGGTGGCCGTGCGTGCGATCGATCTCGGCAATGGCCAGACGACGTATCACTACGCCGTACACAATCTGGATTTCTCAAGGGCGGTGACCGCCGGCGCGGAGCCAAATCTCGATGTCCTGAGCAACAAGGGTTTCGACCAGTTCCGCATTGCGTTGCCGGCTGGAGTCAGTGTTCTCGGCAATCATTTCAGTGACGGCGATCTGGACAGCGGCAACGACTGGACTTTCAGTTCGGCAGGCGGCTATTTGACCTGGACCGCACCGAGCGGTGCATCGCTGGATTGGGGCTCGCTGTACTCGTTCTCGGTGACCACGAACGGTGTGCCCATTGCCGGCAACGGTGAGCTGAAACCGGCCACGGCCGGGCTGCAGTCGAGCTTCACCGTTCCGACCTTGGTGCCGGGCGGCGACATCATTTTCCAGGATGGATTCGAGTCTCCGTAAGCCTGTGGATTCGGCTATGCGGATTTCGCCCTTCACCCTGTCTGTGCAGGAGCGGGCTTCAGCGGCGATGCCGTCCTGCACATCGCAACAAAGCATCGCGGCTGAAGCCTGCTCCTGCACAGGGCGTAGGCCTCGCTATTCAGTTCGCGAGCGGTTCAAACTGCAAGCGATGTTGCGCGGGCCCCGGCAGGAACGGTGTCGGTTTGCCTTCAACCCAGTCACGATGGCCTGCGCCGTAGAACGGTGACAGCGGGTGGCCGCTCTGGCCACCGGGCAACTCGAAATAGCCATGCTCCTCATCGCCCGGTGCGACGGCGAATCGTTCTGACGCACCAAACGTCGGGCTCTGCACGCGCGGCATGTTGCTGTCGCCCGGAAGCTGATCGGCCGGCATGTCGAGCAGGCGTGCGATAAAGCCGGGCAGGGCGCGTGACAGCGGATGGGCGATGCGTGCGGTATTGCGCTCGCCCCAGGTCCGCGCAGGGATGCCACCGGGCTGCTTTCCAGATTAGCCGCAACGCGATCGAGGCAAGCGAGTTGCAGTGCCTCCCAGGTTTGGTAGCCGGGCGGCAGCAGATGCGGCGGACTCCGATCAAGCAGCATCCAGACGGCATGTTCCGACTGCGACAGCTTGGGCAAATCAAAATCGGCAAAGCGAACCCGGACAGCCGCGGCGAAGCCATCCATCACCGTGTCCTTCACTTCATTGCGCCAGGCGCGGACGATGCGATAGCTGACCGATGCGATCGAGGCGCGGCCATCCCAATCCTCGAGCGACTTGCGCAACGCGACGTGTTGCGGATTGGTCGTGTCCGTGTCGAGCAGGGTGAGCAGGCGCTTGCGCCATGGATCAAGGAACACAGCGCGATCGTCGAGCTGGATGTCGAGCATGTCGGCCGCACTGAAATGCTCCTTCGCGCGCAGGTCATCGCGGATCTGCTGCTGGCGTGCACCGAGGTCGTAGCCGCCATCGCCGATGAGATCAAGCGGCCGGCCCTCATCGACGAGGCGGGCGTTTGCGGTCCACAGGCGGTGCCAGGGCGGATTGGAAATCAGCGGGTAGTCGGCGGTTTCCACCCAGCCGTTCCAGCCGGTATCAGGCTTGCTCCAGTCGGCTGGCAAACGTGGATCAAACCCACCGACGCGCAGTGGAATCCGCCCGGCGATGGTCCAGGCGATGTTGCCAAAGCGATCCGCAACCAGGAAATTCTGCGCCGGCATGCCGGCTTGTTGTGCGATCGCGACGCCTTCATCGGCCGTTTCCGCGGCTTCCAGTTTCAACAATTCAAGATTGACTGAGCCTTCGCGTTCGGCGGTCCAGGCCAACGCCAGCGGCGTGCCATCGGCATCCTCGGCCATGATCGGGCCCCAGCGTGTTTCGCGCACGAGCAGTGTTTCCGGCGCAGCGCCGTGGACGGCAATCGATTCCTCATGCGTTTCGATCGCGGCGCTGCCTTCTGCGGTCAGATAGTGATCGGCAGCGGCCGGATCGGGCAGCACGCGCACCCAGTCGGCGAAGTCGCCATAGCTGTTGGTGAAGCCCCAGGCGATCGATCCATTGCTGCCCGCGACAATGGCGGGTGTGCCGGGCAGGCTGGCGCCGCTGACATCGATGCTTGTGCCGGGACGACGCGGGTTCGGAAAAACAAGGCGCGCACGAAACCAGATGTCCGGCACGCGCAAATCGAGATGCATATCGTTGGCAATCAGGCCGGGTCCACCAGTGAGCGTGCCGCCAACGGCGAAGCTGTTGCTGCCGGGCACCACGTCAGGTGCAGCGTCGGTGTGTTTCAGCAGCGATGGATCCAGCGCGCGCAGATCGATATCCGCCGGTGACGGTGGATCTGGCCAGCGCATGGCCGGGCCGCTCAGCGGCGCATCCCACCAGCCGCCAGTCGCGGTCAGGAATTGAAAGACCGATTCGGGCAGGGCGGCTTTCATGCGCGAGAAAGCCAGTTCTCGCTTGT
>JBDTCQ010000094.1:0-6382 GCA_039923515.1 Dokdonella sp. | reverse complement strand
GCGCGAAGTGCGGCCAATGCCGATCTGAATTTCTCGCGTGACCAGGTATCCTCGTTCTTGATCGTCGCGTAGAGAGCGTCGAGGCGGCTGCGCAGTTGGGTCGCCTTGGCGGCATCGACCTTGCCGTCATTCTCGAATGCTACCACCACGGATTGCGCTGCCATCGCCACCTGCTCGGCTGCCGCGTAGTCACGATACTCACCGCGGGCGGCATCCGCTTCGATGCTGGAAAGAATCGCGTTGAGGCTTTCCGGGCCATAGTCGAACGAGGCTACCGTCGGCAGCAAGCCCTCGATGGTTGCGTGCAACTTGCGCGCAGCCGCAAACGTCGCCGCCCGGCTTTCTGTGGTGGCACGGTGCAAGGCGCGCGTCTGCTCGAGCACACGAGACGCGGCCACCTTGTCGACGGGCGCCAGCACATGCCGGAACATCAAGATATTCGAATCGTTCAGACGCACCACGCCCGGCCCGAGGCCAGTACCCTGGCGGGGGCCCCAGGTGCGATCGGACATGCTTTGGTGACAGGCGTGGCAATCAAACAGAACCAGTTCCGGGAAGATACCCTTCCAGCCCGCCTTTTCATCGGTAATCAACTCAAGCAGGTTTTCGGCAGCAACACCCTGACCCACCGCCCAGTCGCGAACACCATTCCACTCGCCCTTGCGCTTGATCCAGGACTCGCCAATCTTGTAGTGCGGATGCAGCCAGGTGAAGGTATCGAGCTCGAATGACAGGCGTGGATGACCGGCACCCATGATGCGGTGGGTAATCATGCGGTCAGCCGTACCCATGTGGCAGGACAGGCACAGGCGCGCCCGGGCAATCGGCTGATCGGTAGGATACATGCCGTTCTTGAGGTTGTCCTTGTGCGTCACGCCCTTGTCCGCGTGCGCGCTGAGCCACAACTCCGATCCGCCATGACAGGATTCGCAACCCACGCCATCGGAAAGCTGGAAGCGCTCGCCGCGCATGTCCGGAGCAACCGAATCAGCATGACAATCGAGGCAGACCTTGGATTCTGCGGGATTTCCGATGCCGAGCTTGCGTGCTATCGCCTTCGAGGTATCACTGCCCAATGTCTGCCAGGCCTTGGCATGAGGATCAAACTCCTGCCAGATTGCAAACTCGTTTTGCTGGATATTCGAATCTCGAAACGGCTGCGATGCGCCATGGCAGACACTGTTGCTGCAACTGGCGACGCCCATGTGTTTGTGCGATTCAATCGCGCTGACTGCTGAACTTGCCGCGCTGGCAACGGCCGGCAACAGGGCCGACAGGATGACGAGCAAAAAAAAGCTACCGCGCTTCATGATTTTCTCCCCGTACCGCTGCAGCCAGGCTCACGTTCGATTACATCCCCGCCGCCGATTATGCCTCACAACCATGCCACAACTCACCTATGCGGGAATGCAATGAGACTTGTATCCGGCCGCTGCACGAATTGCCCGTGCCGGAGCAGCATTCGCCACTACCCGATCAGGCGTTTTCGATTGCGCCTCGCGACCAGATGCAGCCGACATGACTGGCCGCTTCAAGCGCCGCAAGGCGCCGCTGGTGGACCTCGAGCTCCGCATGACTGGCGCGCAGGACGCGCAAGCCCGCACCGGTAATCGGCGCGCTGACATGGACACTCTGCGACGGCTCGCTCGAATCGAGGGCAAGGCCAAGATCACCCTGCCCGGCCGTCATGGCCAGGTAAACATCCGCGAGCAGATAGGCATCGACCAGCGCACCATGCAACTCGCGATGCTGGTTGTCGACGCCAAGTCGGCGGCACAGCGCGTTCAGGTTGTTTTGCTGGCCTGGATATTTCTCGCGAGCCAACTGCAAGGTGTCGAGTATCTGTGCGCGCGCGCCAAGCGGCCCGATCGATGGATCGACGAGGCGCAATTCGGCATCGAGGAAGCCGACATCGAAGCTTGCGTTGTGCGCGATGATCTGGGCATCCGCAACAAACCCGAGGAATTCGTCGATGACATCGCGGAAGCGTGGCTTGTCGAGGAGAAAACGATCCTCGATGCCGTGCACCGCTCGCGCTCCCTCATCGATTGCCCGATCGGGATTGAGATAGACGTGCCAGGTGCGTCCACTTGGGCGCCTCTCGAGCAATTCGACACATCCGATCTCGATGATCCGATGCCCCTTCTTGACCTCGAGCCCGGTCGTTTCGGTATCCAGTACGACTTGTCTCACCTTGCCTCCATCACTGCATCGCGAACGCCTTCCGCCGCGACCCGGGCGAGTTTGTCGACTCGCTCGTTTTCCGCATGTCCGGCATGGCCACGCACCCAGTGCCATTTTGTCTGATGCCCGACCAGTGCCGCATTCAGGCGCTCCCACAGATCGCGATTCTTGACCGGATCGCCACCTGCTGTTCTCCAGCCCTTGGCTATCCAGCGCGGCATCCATTCCTGCACACCCTTCAACACGTACTGTGAATCCGTGGTCAGGGCGACCGAGCACGGCTTGCGCAAGGCTTCCAGACCATGGATTACGGCGAGCAGCTCCATGCGGTTGTTCGTAGTATCCGCTTCGCCACCGCTCAACTCGCGTTCGCGGGTAGCGTGGCGCAGCAAGGCGGCCCAGCCACCGGGGCCAGGATTGCCGAGACACGCCCCATCAGTGAACAGCTCAACCACGCTCACAGACCGATTCGCCGGCTCGACATTCGTGCAAGGCCAGGCGAAAGCACGACACGCTTGCGCCGCACATGAGGATCAGCCGGCCGCGCCGCGATTCGCTGCTTGCGAACAATCAGCGACCAGGCACCGTGCCAGCGCTTGCCATCCATGCAAGAGTCCGCCGTAGCCTTGGAAGGCCAACCGTCACCTAGATAGTGCTGATGGCTCTGCACGTAATCGATCGATTCCAGCCGCTGGCGGGTTCCCGCAAGCGAATTCCAGCGCGGCATGCGTATGCCATGCAATGCCTGGTGCAACCACCAGAACCGCCATGTGCTGACGGGATTGAATCCAAACAGGAACATCACGCCGCCCGGTGCAAGTACGCGCATCAATTCCGATTCCAGTTCAACGTGCGGACCAAGCACATCAAAAAGATGCCTGACAATGATCATCTGCACACTGTCGGTTTCCAGTGGCAGCGCTTCCATCGAACAGTTCATATCACCTGCCAGCCGATCGCTGCTGAGGTGTAGTTGGGCAACCGAATGGTGCTTGGAAATCATTGGTTTGCCATGCCATCGCGCCGGAGAAAGTGAAATCGCCCGCCCAGCCGGGGCCACCACCGGGGCGGAATTTACCCACGCCCATTCGAGCGCCAGCAAATTCTCGATTTCAGCGAGTTCGAACATGTCGCCAATCGGCACTTGCACGGAAATCGGGCTCCACGGGTTTTACAGACAAGGCTGAAGTTTACCCCACTCATCCACACGGGCCGCGAGATGGGCATGCGCAAGCCGTTATAGTTTAACCATGACCCACCTTCACCTCAGGCCGCTACCGGCCCTCGCCGACAACTACATCTGGATGCTGAACGACGATCTCGGCAATGCGCTTGTCATCGACCCGGGTGAGGCAACGCCGGTTCTCGGCGAACTGCGGCGTCTGCGTTTGCATCTTCGTGCGATCCTGCTCACCCATCATCATCCTGACCACACCGGCGGCGCGCAGCGCTTGCGTGAGCTGACATCGGCACGAATCTATGCGGCCAGAGACCCGCAGATCGAAGGGGTGACTGATCGCGTCGGCGACGGAGATCGGATCAACCTTGACGCACCGCGATGCTCGTTTCAAGTGATCGCGGTCCCCGGTCATACGCTCAGTCACATCGCGTTCCACGGCCACGATCTGCTGTTTTCCGGCGACACGCTTTTCAGTATCGGCTGCGGACGCCTGTTCGAGGGAACCCCCGCACAGATGCTCCACTCGCTGGATCGGCTTGCTGCACTGCCCGCGGAAACCCGGGTGTGTTGCGGACATGAGTACACGCGGGCGAACTGTGCGTTTGCTGAATCCGTTGAACCGGGAAACGCCGCGCTGCGTGCCCGCAGCGAATCGGTGCAGCGTATGCGCGATGCTGGCCTGCCCAGCCTGCCATCACTCTTGGCGGACGAACTCGCTTGCAACCCGTTTCTGCGCATCGACCAGCCCGGCATCATCAATGCACTCGCCAGCGAGAAACCCGCACCCGCTGATCGTGTCTCACGCTTTGCCGCGCTGCGCCGAATGAAGGATGTTTTCCGCGCATGAACCCGGCCAACCTTGGCATCAGTCGGCGGGTTGTCGGCTTCGCCCTCATTCTGGCAATCACGGCGTGTACGAGCCAGCGTCTGCGCCCCGAGACGATCAGCGCAACCAGGCCGCTGGAAACGCTGGCGCCATCCAGCCCGGCAAACATTGATCAACAACTGGCTGCAGAAAAGCCCGCCGAGATCGCAGCACTCTCCTTGTGGGATCGCCTGCGCACGCGCTTTGCCATGGATGGATGTGCATACAGCGAAGCCGTGCCGCGTGAAGCGCTTCGCTACACACGCTCGCCGGAACACTTCAACGCATCCTGGCAGGAGGCGATACCGTCCTTGCTGCTGGTCCTCAGCGAGATCGAGCGCCGCGATCTCCCGGGCGAATTCGCCTTGTTGCCTTATGTCGAGAGTCAATACAGGTCGCTGCCGGCCAAAGGCAAGGGCCCCGCCGGCATCTGGCAACTGATGAGCCGGACCGCGATCGATCAAGGGCTGCACGTGAGTGACGCTTACGACCAGCGTCTGGATATCCTGGCCTCCACCGACGTCGCCCTGAGCCTGATCGAACGCTACGATCGCGAATTTTCCGACTGGCGGCTGGCCAGCATGGCCTTCAATGCCGGCGAGTTTCGGGTTAAACGTGCGCTCAGGGATGTGTCGACAACAAGCCTCGACGCGCAGCGCCTGGCAAGACTGAAGCTCACCGCCACCACCCATCAGCACCTGCTTCGATTGCTGGCCTTGTCCTGCATTGTCTCGGAACCGGAAAGGTTTGGCGTCGATCTGCCAAAGGAAACAGCGGACGATCTGCTGGTCGAGGTTACTGCGCCCGCTGCGATCGATCTCAGGCTCGCGGCCTCTCTCGCCGGCCTGGGTGTGACCGATGTTCTCCGACACAACGCGGCGTGGTCTGGGCAGGTGAATCCGCGCGGGCCAAGCGTACGTCTGCTGCTGCCGAGAATGGCGACCGAGCGGCTCAATCTTGCCCTAACGGGCTTTCCTGAAGACATGCTGGGCGACTGGCACACGCAGCACATCGCCGCGGCTGTGCCGCTCACCGATCTGGCAGCCACGCTCGGCATCGCGCCAGATTTACTGGCTATGGCAAACCGACTTGATCCACACAGCCAACTGCAACCCGGACAATTGATGCTGTTGCCGGGTGCTGAGCGGCCACCAAACCCTGCGCTCGATCGGGAAGTCCACGCGATCAAACCGGGCGACACCCTTTCCCGCATTGCCCGTCGCTATCGAGTCCGGCTTGAAGACCTGTTGCGCTGGAATGAAATGACCACGCGTTCGATCCTTCGTCCGGGAAGCACTCTGCGTATCCATGCGCCGTCGTACTGAGTACCCGGTCGAATGACTCGGTTACACTTCCATCGATAACACCTGCGGGCGTATCCGCTTCGACAACTCCACGGAGGACACATGGGATTCATGCAAGGCAAACGAGCGTTGATTGTTGGCATTGCCAGCACACGCTCGATCGCGTGGGGTATTGCCCACGCCATGCATCGGGAAGGCGCGCAGCTCGCGTTCACCTATCAGAGCGACAAGCTCAAGAGCCGCGTCGAAGATGCCGCCGCCGAATTCGGTTCAAACATTGTGCTGCCGCTCGATGTCGGCGATGACGGCCAGATCGCCGACGTGTTCAGTGAACTTGGCAAGAGCTGGGACGCACTCGACACTCTCGTGCACTCGGTAGGTTTCGCTCCGCGCGAAACACTTCAGGGCGGATTCCTCGACAACCTGACCCGCGAAGCCTTCTCGATTGCCCACGACATATCGAGCTACAGTCTGGCCGCCCTGGCCAAGGCTGCGCGGCCGATGATGCAGGGACGCAAGGGCTCGATCCTCACCCTGAGTTACCTCGGTGCGGAACGTGCGTTGGCAAACTACAACGTGATGGGCTTGGCCAAGGCCAGTCTCGAGGCGAATGTGCGCTATCTGGCCTACAACCTCGGACCAGAAGGCACCCGCGTCAATGCCATCTCGGCGGGCCCGATCAAGACCCTGGCCGCGTCCGGTGTCGGCAACCTGCGCAAGATGCTCGACCACGTCGAGGCGAGTTCGCCACTGCGTCGCAACGTGACCCCTGAAGAGGTTGGCAATGTCGGCGCATTCCTGTGTTCGGATCTTGCGTCAGGCATCACCGGCGAAATCACCTATGTCGAT
>JBDTCQ010000093.1:0-6537 GCA_039923515.1 Dokdonella sp. | reverse complement strand
CTTGGGTTTGGTTAGGACCGGGTCCTTGTGTCCCGGTGAGCACAGTCTCCATTCACGTGATGCCAGGGTGTATGGCAAAACACGGTCCGGGTGTGTAGGGGAGGCAAGCGGCGATGTGTAGGATTTTTCCTACACCGATTCGGAAAGCGTGCTGCGGCGCGCTAGAATCAGAGTTTCGCCATTGGATGCGCAGCGCGCGAGGATCAACATGGACTCTAAGGCAATCGAAGGTTTCGTCGGCAAACTCTGGGATACGCAGATCGTGCCGCAATTGGTCGACTACATCCGCATTCCGAACAAGTCTCCGATGTTCGATGCCAAGTGGGCCGAGCATGGCTACATGGATCAGGCCGTGACCTTGATGGAGAACTGGGCACGCGCGCAGCCGATTGCCGGCATGCAGGTCGAGGTGGTCCGCCTGCAAGGGCGCACACCGCTGATCTTCATCGAAATTCCGGGACAGGGCGAGGATTGCGTCCTGCTCTACGGTCACCTCGACAAGCAGCCGGAAATGACAGGCTGGTCGGATCATCTCGGCCCGTGGAAACCGGTCATCGAGGGCGACAAGCTGTATGGCCGCGGTGGCGCCGATGATGGCTATGCGATCTTCGGTTCGCTGGCCGCGATCATGGCCTTGCAGGCGCAGAAGATTCCGCATTCGCGTTGCGTGGTGATGATCGAGGCGTGTGAGGAATCGGGCAGCTACGATCTGCCATATTACGTCGATCATCTCGCTGCGCGGATCGGCAAGCCCTCGCTGATCGTCTGCCTGGATTCCGGTTGTGGCAATTACGATCAGATGTGGTTGACCACCTCGCTTCGCGGCATGACCGGCGGCAACCTGACCGTCAACGTGCTCACCGAAGGTGTGCATTCGGGCGACGCCTCGGGCGTGGTGCCGTCGAGTTTCCGCATCCTGCGCCAGATTCTGTCGCGCCTGGAAGACGAGAATACCGGCGAAATCCTTCCGCGCGAATTGCATTCGGAAATCCCCGCTCAACGCGTCGAGCAGGCCAAGCTCAGTGCCGGCGTGCTTGGCGATGATATTTATTCAAAATTCCCGCTGGTTGATGGCATGCAACCGGTCTGCAAGGATTTGACTGAGCTCGTGCTCAATCGGACCTGGCGTCCGGCCTTGTCGATTACTGGGATCGGCGGTCTGCCCGCGCTCGATTCGGCCGGAAATGTATTGCGTCCGTTCACCGCTGTGAAAGTGAGCTTGCGCCTCGCGCCGACGGCCAATGCGGTGAAGAGCGGCGAGTTCCTCAAGCAGTTGCTCGAAGCTGATCCGCCGTACGGTTCGACCGTGACCTTCCATCTTGAGAAGGCCGGCAGTGGCTGGAACGCACCGGCTTTGGCACCCTGGCTGGAGCAGGCCGTCGATGAAGCCTCGCGCACGTTTTTTGGACCGCCTCCCGCCTACATGGGCGAGGGTGGCTCGATTCCATTCATGGGTATGCTCGGCGAGAAATTTCCCGGTGCGCAATTCCTCATCACCGGCGTACTGGGTCCGCACTCGAATGCGCACGGTCCGAACGAGTTTCTGCACATCCCGACCGGCAAGCGCGTCACCGCCTGCGTTGCCAAGGTGGTTGCCGATCATTTCAATGCCAGCGAAAAAGGCCTGACCACGGGTGTGGCGGCGAGCGCCGCACATACACACAAGGGCGAGGATGGTTGTTGCGCCTAGCCTAGGCGGGTTGCCGAGTCTCCGCTGCTGCCGACCTTGATCGGCAGTGAGCATTCAGCGAATCAGAGGAATGCGCAACTCCGCTGTGCGTGGACAGCGCATGCCGACACCGCGACCGCACTGCCTGGGCTTGAGATCCGTATCCAGGCAGATGCGCACTTCGGACAGTGAATTGCCCCGGCAACTCACCCCAAGCATGTTGCGTTGCAGGCCCGGATTCGCATCGACAAACGCCGAGCGAACGTCTTCGGCGCTCATCGACGGTGGGGTGGCCGTCGCGCTCAGCGACGGTGGAATCCGGATCCCGGAATAGGCGCGATCAGCCAAGCCAAAATAAGCCTCCGGGGCGAAACCCGAGCAGGTTCCATGCGCACGCCATTCGTGTTCGATCAGGCGGCGACTCGGCATGAAGGCCAGTGTCCGTGCAATCGTTTTTTGATCGAGTTGCAGGTCGCTGCGGCAATCCTGCGGGCCGTTGCCGCTGTCGTATTGGGGCCATAACCCGTGCAGGATGAAGCCGTAGCCGCGGCGCCCGCACTGTTCGCGATCATCCGGATTTGCTTCGCAAAAGGTCGGCGACCATGAAAAGCTGGCCAGGTAGTAGTCGAATGTGCCGGCTGGTTGTGCGATCGCATGCGCAGACTCGGTCGGGACTCCTTTTGATGAGTCCTGATGAGCGGTATAGGCGGCGGCCGCCACGAGGACGAGGACGGCGATGATTGAGCGGATGATGCGTTGCTTGCCCATGGCGGGAGGTGTGGTCGGAATGGGCGAACATTAGCCCGAATGATTCACGAATGACATGCGCCCTCGGTTGTCGCTTGAATCCTTATGGCACTCCGCTCGTTCGGCGATAGAGCCCGCTATTCCCTCAAACGTGAAACACCGGGCGAATCCAATGCCCTCGGCGATCATCGCGTGGTTTCATGAATTGTGCGTGTCAACAGGAACCGCACGGTAAGCAGATACGCAATCTGCGCATCACGTTTTGTGCATGGAATCGTTATCATGTCGCGATTCGACGTCCAAGAACCCGTTGCGCATGTCCCCACTCTTCAAACAACGCCGTTCGCCGATCCATGGCGATGGCGTATTCGCCATCGCCGATATTCCCGCCCAGACTGAATTGATTGAATACCGTGGTCGCCTGCTGACGCATGCGCAGGCAGACCGGATTTACGATGGCACCAGCAGCACGGGCCATACCTTTCTGTTTACCTTGAACGAAAGCTACGTCATCGACGCCAATGTGGATGGCAATGTCGCGCGCTGGATCAACCACAGTTGCGCGCCGAACTGCCAGGCCGTCATTGAGGAAAATCAGGAGGGCAAGCCGCGCAAGGATCGCGTCCTGATCGAGAGCCTGCGTGAAATCCCCGCCGGCGAGGAACTCACCTACGACTACGGCATCAGCCTCGGTGAGCGCCTGACCCCTCGACTGAAGCAGATCTGGGCTTGCCGGTGTGGTCATCCAGCCTGCATCGGGACGATGCTGAAGCCAAAGCGCAAGCGTACTTCGAAGGCGTAAAACCGGTTGCCTTGAAGGCATGGATTCTGCGTGTGCGCGATTGCAATGCGTGCCGCAAAGTCGCAGTCTAGAGCCAGAATTGGCTTGCTATTCAGTCATGGGACGCGTCGCTGACTGAACGGGCTGGTCGCAAGGGGGAAGTCTGCTTGGCCAACGAAAAAATCATTGCGGCAAATGGTGTCTCCGACGAGGACGTCGCCCACATTCGCTTGCTCATCCGCAAATCTGCGGAGCAGCTCAGTCATGCCTGGCGCTGGGGCGCGGATGGTCAGGCCGATTTGCTGATCGTCGACATATCGAACTTTGCAGGTCAGATGGCCCGATCGCGGGCAAAGGTCACGGGCATGCGGTTTGCGATCGTGTGTGATGCGGGAGAGGCGCATGAAGGCGATCCCGCGATCGTGCGTCCCTTCAAGCAGGAAAACCTCATCGCTGTCCTCAACCAGGCAACGGGCGACGAGAGCATAAAAGCCCAAGTCCGTGCCGACTCGGAGTACTTCCACACCGATTCGAGCGAGTTCGACGGCATCGCAGAGCTGCACGACTTCAAGATGATGGACGACTCTCCGGGGCATATGCCAGCTGATACCAACGTGGCCCTGGGCCTCGACGAACTGCTGCAGGATCATCCCGATGCAGACCCCGATCCCAATCTCAAGCCGCCCAAGTTTGATCAGTCCGCCCACGTGGATGGATCCGGTGATCCGACCCGCCGAAGTGCGCTGCGGGCGGATCGGGATCGCGAGACACTTGCCGTTCCGCTGAGCGTTCCATCGTCGACTCGCGTCCCCGAACGCAAGCAGAATATCGAGGATCTTTCACTCTATCGGTTGCGCGAATTCCTCGAAGGAGAGCTGATCCAAGGGCCGATGCAAATTGCCAGGCCAGGTGCGGGTGTGCTGACTCTGGATCCGAAGAACCAGGTATTCCACAGTGCGCATCGTTTGAGCGAGCTGGAGGTCTACTGCAGGGAGTCTTCGCGCCTGAGCGACTGGCGCCGGCTGACCACATCGGAAATGAATGCGTTGCGCGAGGCGCAGCCGGGACAGCCTTACCAGAAGCTGATCTGGCTTGAGGTTCTGCTCCGATCGAATGGCCGGCTGGCGTCCAACCTCGATCCGGGAGGGGCCTTCGAGCTGGCCCGCTGGTTCGAGATCGCAAGCGATTATCCTACCTATGCGAGGATATCGGCGGCTCTGATGCAGTCTCGGCGCTTGCATGAAATCGCGGCGAATTGCGAATGCGAAATGTCGACCGTATTCGACGTCGTCAATGCCTATGATGCAATCGGCTGGCTCAAATGGACGCCACGGAAGTCAAGGCATGAGGATGACGACAACGAACGCAAGAAGCCCTCGTTCCTGAGCCGTTTGCGCAAGCCGTTCGGAAAGAGCTGAGCCTCGCTGCCTCAACTCCAGGTATCACGGAACAGGCGGGCGAAATTCCCGCCGATGATCTTGCCGATACGGGTATCGGAGTGACCGCGCCTGGACAGCAGCGTGGCCAGCGTATCCAGGCGATCCGCTGAATTGAGATCCGGCAGAAAGGTGAAGACAGCGGGATCCTCACCGGGCGCCGAGATGCCGAGACTGCGCCGCTCGGCCACGTCGGCGGCATGCTTGCGCTTGAATTCGTCATTGAAATCGATCGGCGAAACCGGGCCATCGCTGCCGATGCCGACATGGTCCTCGCCACACACGGTGACCGCATGCTCGATATGCGCGATAAGGTCGTTGGCAGTCGGCTGGCCCTTTGTGCGCAGGAATGGCATCAGGTAGATGCCGACCACGCCGCCCTTGTCGGCGAGTTCGCGCAGCTCGACATCGGTCTTGTTGCGCGGCAACGCGGCAAGCGCGGCGCAACCGGTATGCGTGATTGCAATCGAGGTCTTTGACTGGGCAATGGCTTCGCGCGTGGTGCGTTCGCCGGCATGCGAGAGATCGATGAGGAGATGGCGCTCATTGAGACGTTCGATCAGGCTCCGGCCCAGCGAGCTGAGTCCGGCATTGCCGGGTTCCAGGCATCCATCACCGATGAGATTGCGCCGGTTGTAGGTGAGCTGGAAGACGCGCACACCGAGATCGTCATACAGCGCGACACGATCGAGGTTTTCACCCATCGGTGTCGCATCCTGAAAACCATAGATCAGGCCGAGTTTTCCCGTGCGCTTGGCGGCCGCGAGATCGCTGGCGTTGCGCACCTGCATAAGACGATCGGGTTGGGCCGCGATCTGCGCATTCCAATAGGCGATATTGCGGATTGTCTGATCCGCATCCTTCGCATAGCTGCCGACACCGCTGACCGTGACATTGACGGCAGTCAGACCGCTGGCACGCACGTCATCGATGGCCTTTTTACTCAGCGGGGTCAATGGCGCGGCGTTGTATTCGCCCGGACCACCGAGCGCATCGATGACAATCGCCCCGGCGTAGCCTGACCAGCCGCCGCTGGCGACAGAACTGGCCAGCGCGCGCTGCATCGACGGCCACATCGGTGCGCTGGCGAGGGCAGTGATACCGAGCATGAAGTGGCGGCGGCTCAGGCTCATTGGTGAATCTCCGAATCGGTTGGACGATTCGACTTTACAGGATCAATCAGTCTTCTTCGATTCGCGGCTTGTACGCATCGATGAGTTGACGCTGCACATTTGGCGGAACCGGTTCGTAGTGACTGAACTCGATCGTGTAACGGCCACGGCCGCCGGTCATTGCCTTCAGTTCGGTCTGGTAGTCGGCCAATTCAGCCAGCGGCACCTGGGCCTTGATCACGAGCTCACCGCCGCGCATCGAATCGGTGCCATGGATGCGCGCGCGCTTGCCGGCAAGTCCGCCGGTGACATCACCCATGTTCGCTTCCGGGACGTTGACGTCCATGTTGACGATCGGCTCAAGCAACAGCGGCTTGGCCTTGCCGATGGCATCGAGAAAGGCCTTCTTGCCGGCGGATACGAACGCGACTTCCTTGGAGTCGACGCTGTGGAACTTGCCGTCGGTGACGATGACGCGCACGTCCTGCATCTGGTAGCCGGCGACGGCGCCGTGTTCGAGCACGAAGCGCACGCCTTTTTCGATTGCCGGCAAGTATTGGCCCGGTATTGCGCCGCCCTTGATCTCGTCGCCAAATTCGAAGCCGCTGCCGCGTGGCAGCGGCTCGACACGCAGATGCACCTCGCCAAACTGGCCCGCGCCGCCGGTCTGTTTCTTGTGCCGGTGATGGCCTTCGGCTTTGGCCGAAACCGTCTCGCGATAGGCGATGCCTGGCCGGTGCGTGATGACTTCGACCGCGTAGCGATCCTTCATGCGTTCGAGAGTCAGTTTGA
>JBDTCQ010000092.1:0-5580 GCA_039923515.1 Dokdonella sp. | reverse complement strand
CAACTTCTTGAACTGCTGCACTCGGCGCAGGCAACAGCGATCTTTGTGCGTTTCGGATTCGATCGACTCTGAGCATGACTGCCCTGTCGCCCGACGAATGGCAGGCGCTGGCGCTCAGCCTGCGGGTCGCCACCCTCAGCGTGATCGTCTCACTGCCGGTCGCATTGGGCCTGGCCTGGCTGCTGTCGCGCCGACGCTTTCCCGGACGCCTTCTACTCGAAGCGCTGATGTTTCTGCCCCTGACCTTGCCGCCCGTGGTCACCGGTTACGCCTTGCTGGTGCTGTTTGGACGGCACGGCTGGATCGGCGAATGGCTGGCTGAAATCGGCATCGTCTTTGCATTCCGCTGGACCGGCGCCGTGCTGGCCGCGGCGGTGATGGGTTTTCCCCTGCTCGTGCTGTCGATCCGGGTCGCTTTCGACAATGTCGATCGTCGCCTTGAACGCGCTGCGGAGACGCTCGGCGCGTCGGCCTGGCGGCGTTTCGTGACGATTGTCCTGCCCTTGTCCACGCGCGGCATCATTGCCGGAAGCGTGCTCGCGTTTGCCCGCGCGTTCGGCGAATTCGGTGCAACGATCACGTTTGTTTCAAGCATCCCCGGCGAAACACGCACGCTACCGATTGCAATCTACGAATTGATGAGTGTTTCGGGTGGCGATATCGGCGTGCAGCGCCTGACCGTGGTCGCCCTGATCGTTGCCCTTGCCGCGACCATCGGCGCAGCGATTCTGGGTGGCTCCTTGTGGGGGCGCCGTCGCGATGATTGAACTGGCGATCAGGCACACACTCGCGGATCTCGAGGTCGACATCCGATTCTCCTCGGCCGCGCGCTGCCTCGCCCTGTTTGGCGATTCGGGTGCGGGCAAGACGACCATCCTCAATGCGATCGCTGGTCTGCTGCGACCGCGACATGCCCGTATCGTCCTCGACGACCAGATCCTGGTCGACAGCACGGCAGGCATCGACATGGCACCGGACGCTCGCGAGGTTGGCTACGTCTTTCAGGATGGCCGCCTGTTTCCGCATTTGAGTGTGCGCGCCAATCTGCTCTACGGGGCTCAGGCGCGGCATCGCAAGGCGCGCCAGTTTGGCCGACTCGTTGAACTGCTCGAATTGGGGCCGCTGCTCAATCGTCGGCCACAGACCCTGTCAGGCGGCGAACGTCAGCGCGTCGCAATTGGCCGCGCGCTCGCTTCAGAGCCACGCATCCTGCTCCTCGATGAACCGCTGACCGGCCTGCACCGCGAAGCCCGCGTGCAGGTCCTTGCTCATCTGCGCCGACTCAAGCAGGAGTTGCGCGTTGCCACCCTGCTCGTATCGCACCAAGCCGACGAGGTCATCGCCTTGGCCGACCAAGTGATCCGAGTGCATGCCGGCACGATGACCGCACAACTGGAAATCGCGGAATTTCAGAGCCGGCGCGACTGAAAACCACCGCACGCTTTGCTCGGTGCGATCAACGCGTTAGGCTAGGCTATTGAAACGATCGTTTGAGGATTGCCGATGAAACTGCACTTCCGGGTTCCAATGGTCCTGATGAGCATCCTGCTCGCATCCTGCGGCAGCGGCCCTGTAAAACGTGTCAGCCCGCCGACCGCCAGCGTGCAGGAATTGGTCGTTCGTGCTGACGGCAGCTGGCATTTGCGAGTGCGCCTGCAGAATTTCAGCAACGTACCCATGATTTTCAGCGGCATCGATGCCGAACTCGAGGTTGCCGACCAGATGGCTGGCTCGATCAAGCTCCCGTTCAAGCTCGACATTCCCGGCGAAAGCGCGGATGTATTCGAGGCAAGCCTGACCCCAACCGCGAATGCCCGGGTGCCGGCTGGCGACTTCGCCTATCGCCTGCACGGCACGATTTCAAGCAGCGAGCCGAAAGGCGCGTTCAAGTTCGAGCGCAAGAGTCACCTGAGCCCGGCCCCAGGTCTCGCCAACACCTGGCGCTGAAAAATCCAGACACCTTCAGGAATTGAAATGACCCAGTACAAGGCTCCCGTCCAGGACATCCGCTTCGCCCTCAATGAAGTGCTCGGCGCCGAGGCGCTGTTCCAGCGTCTGCCCGGCTTCGAGTCGGCGACGCCCGACATCGTCGATGCCGTGCTCGAGGAAGCGGCAAAGTTCGCCGAGCAGGTGCTCGCCCCGCTCAACTGGAGCGCCGACCAGGAAGGCTGCACCCTCGACAAGGCTACCGCCAGCGTGCGCACGCCGAAGGGTTTCAAGGAAGCCTACGCAAAATTTGTCGAAGGCGGCTGGCCCGCACTGACCATCCCGGCGGCTTTCGGCGGACAGGAACTGCCCGAGACCATCGGCGTGATCTTCAAGGAATTGATCGATGCGGCGAACATGTCGTGGAGCAATTTCCCGATGCTCTCTCATGGTGCCTGCGAGGCGCTCAAGGTGCACGGCGAAAAGTGGCAGCAGGAGGCGTTCCTTACCCCGCTCATCGAAGGCCGCTGGACTGGCACAATGTGCCTGACCGAACCGCAATGCGGCACCGATCTCGGTCTGCTCAAGACCCGCGCTGAACCGAATAGCGACGGCAGTTGCCGGATCAGCGGCACCAAGATCTTCATCACCGCCGGCGAGCATGATCTCACCGACAACATCATCCACCTCGTCCTTGCGCGCTTGCCCGATGCGCCTGCGGGGGTAAAAGGCATCTCGCTGTTCATCGTGCCGAAATTCAAGGTCGACAAGAAGGGCAAGGTTGGCGAACGCAATTCCGTGGCGGTCGGCTCGATTGAGCACAAGATGGGCATCCATGCCTCGGTCACCTGCGTGATGAATTTCGACCAGGCCGAAGGCTGGCTGATAGGCGGCCCGAACAAGGGCCTCAACGCGATGTTCACCATGATGAACACAGCGCGCATGGCGGTCGGTGTGCAGGGCCTCGGCCAGATCGAACGTGGTTATCAGAACTCGCTCGATTACGCGCGCAACCGCTTGCAGATGCGCGCGGCAGCCGGACCAAAATTCCCGGACAAGCCAGCCGATCCACTGATCGTGCATGCCGACGTGCGACGCATGCTGCTGACCCAGAAATCCTTTGCCGAAGGCTGCCGCGTGCTCGCCCTGTATGCCTACATGCAGCACGACATCTCCACCCATTCGGCCGATGAGGAAGAGCGCAAGCGCGGCGAGGAACTGGTCTCGTTCCTGACTCCAATCGTCAAGGGTCTGCTCACCGAACTGGCCCAGGAATCGACTTACGACGCAATCCAGATCTACGGCGGTCACGGCTTCATCGTTGAAACCGGAGTCGAGCAGTTTGCCCGCGATGCGCGCATTACCACCCTGTATGAAGGCACCACCCAGATCCAGGCCAACGACCTGCTCGGGCGCAAGATCCTGCATCTGCAAGGCGCCGGTCTCAAACACTTCCTCGGCGAGATTTCGACGTTCTGTCAGGCCAACGCGAACAAGGCCGGGCTCGGCGAATTCATTGCGCCACTGGCCATCGTGACCAAGGAATGGAGCGATCTGACCCAGGAGATCGCGAAAAAAGCCCAGACAAATCCCGAGGAAGTGGGTGCGGCCGCGGTCGATTACCTGTTCTATTCGGGCTATGTGGCCCTGGCTTACTGCTGGGCGCGCAGCATTGCCGCCCTCGAAGGCTCGACCCAGTCCGATGAGTTCAAGGAAGCCAAGCGGCATACCGCCCGCTTCTATTTCAGCCGTATCCTGCCGCGCATCCACAGCCACGGTGCCGCAATCCGTGCCGGGGCGGATACACTGATGGCCATGCCCGATTCGCAGTTTGGTTGACACCTGGGAACGACAGATGGATTCGGAAGCCAATATCCACATCCGCCTCGCCGATGCCGACGATGACGATTTCATCCTCGGCCTCGTGCCGCGCTTCGTCGAAGGCTTCGATCTGCCGCCATGGCGACGCCCTCGTGAATGCGCCGAACACATCAAGCTCGATATCGGCCGACATCTGTTTGAGCAGTCGCCAGGCACGCATGTTTTCGTTGCCGAAAACGACGCAGGAGAGCGCGTCGGCTTCATCCATATGCAAACCGTGAAGGACACCTTCAGCGACGCGCAGAACTCCCATATCTCCGATCTCGCCGTCGACAAGAGCCATGATGGCGAAGGCATCGGTCGGGCCCTGCTTGCCTACGCCGAACGCTGGGCCCGCGAGCACAAGTTTCGCCACCTGCAACTCGCTGTTTTCCCGGGCAACAAGCGCGCCATCGAGATTTACGAGAAGCTCGGATTCGGTACCGAGCTGGTGCGCATGAGCAAACCTTTGCGCTGACACGTATCCGCTGTCGAAGCAGAGGCATTCAGGCCCGATGCTGTTGCGCTGGATTGCCGGAACAACCCAGAGCATCGCGGCTGAAGCCGCTTCCTGCAAACATCACCGCGTGATCAGCCGCGCTCACGCACATAGATGGATTTTGCCGAGCCGCCGCTCGCCATCGGGCGCTCCTCGATATCAAACAGGTTGCTGGCTGCGACCAGTTCGCGCAGTTTCGAGTAACCATAGCTGCGTGCATCGAAATCAGGCATCTGCTTGACGATGTAGTTGCCAACCAGACCGAGAAAGGCCCAGCCGCTGTCGTCGGATGAAGCCTCAACCGCATCACGCAACAACTTTGCAAGACGCTTGTCCTTGCCGACACTCGGTGCCGGCTTGTTTGCCGCGAACTTCCCCTCACCCTTGTTCAACAGGAACTCGGTATAGATGAACTTGTCGCAGGCCGAAACAAACGGCTGCGGAGTCTTGCGTTCGCCGAATCCGTAAACGGTCAGGCCCGACTCGCGGATGCGCGCCGCAATTCGGGTGAAATCACTGTCACTTGAAACAATGCAGAAGCCATCCAGGCGCTGGCTGTAGAGCAAGTCCATGGCGTCGATGATCATCGCCGAATCGGTTGCGTTCTTGCCGACCGTGTAGCGGAATTGCTGGATCGGCTGGATTGAATGCGACAGCAACACCTCTTTCCAACCCTTCAGCTGCGGACCGGTCCAGTCGCCGTAGATGCGCTTGACGCTGGCCGTGCCGTATTTGCTGACCTCGGCAAGCAGGCCTTCGACGATTGAAGGCTGGGCATTGTCGGCGTCGATGAGGACGGCAAGGCGGCTGGATGCAGGGCTGGTCATGAGTCTGACTCCGTGGTGGGCTGCGTCGAGGATAGCGCCAATCGGCATGGCTCGTCGGCACCTGATGCAGCGCACGCATACCGCCATGCGTATTGCTACCTTGCCGCGGCCGGAGCCATCCCATAGCCTCACCAGACTACGGACGTCCAAGCGTCCAAACAGGTTGCGTATCGAGGATGTCCGCTCGCGTTCCTACTCCAGCCGGGATTTCGCTGTCAGATGACAAGCATGTCTCATGCACGGCTGACATACGTGCGCCGATTGGCGCTGAAAATCCATGCGGTTGGCGATCAGCCAGGCATCAGTCAACCGGTACCGCCGCATCAGCAAGATCGGCACTGCCTCGAAAAGATCCGAACCCTGATCCGACGACCCCGCGCCTGACTCAGGCCATCATCAGACAATCTGCCATTCACCTTGCCGGGAAATTCGCTGCGGGTCGAATCACGACTGGCATTCGAGGCAGTC
>JBDTCQ010000091.1:0-3511 GCA_039923515.1 Dokdonella sp. | reverse complement strand
GTCAAGAGCACGGCGGATAAAGCGATTTGGCGAGCAGGCATGAGCATGGCGAACTCACACGAGTGGTGAAATTGAGAGCCAGCGGCTTTGTCACAGTTGCCGCGTTGGTTCGAGTCTCGGCGGTTTCAAACCGAGGTTGTGAAAGCACAACGTCGTTGCGGCCGACCCGAGTCCTCGTTAGCCACCGTCGACGAGCCCACAACGCGGCCATCGGGCTCTGGATCGTTGTAGCCACGGTTCCGTGATTCTCCTTCGAGGCGTATGCGGATCGGATCCGCGCGGTGGCTCCGACGAATATGCTGCGAAGCGCTGCAAGCAGCAATCACTTCTGACCTGGATCAAGGCCGTGTTTTACGCTTCACGCCACACTTTCGGGCTGAATTGATTGGCTTCGACGCGCGGGCTACACGCCCAGAGTCATGCGTCGCCCCGATTCCCCTGATCAGCGCAAAGAGCGACAGCCACATGCCCGCAGAATCACCCCTGACCCGCCACCGCATCGATGCGTGTTTCCTCGGGCCGTACGGCGAGAACGACAGCTTGCTGGAGAAGCTGGTTGTCGAGTTTCTGCGCGATCACGTTTATTGGCGGCGCAACTTCCATCCGGAGGACCCGCCGGCAATCTCGACCGAGGCGTCGCGGCATCCGGAATACCTCGCGTTCGAATCGCGCATGCGTCGCGAACTGCACCAGCTCTCGGCCTTGCTGAAGAAATCGGTGCCGTTCCACAGTCCGCGCTACATGGGTCACATGGTCTCGGATCTGTTGCTGCCGGGTCTGGTCGCGCAAATCCTGACCCTGCCATACAACCCGAACAACGTCAGCGAGGATTCCGCGCCGGTCACGGTCGATCTGGAAGTTCAGGTGGGCTTGCAGCTCGCGCGAATGGTTGGCTATGCGCATGATCCCTTGCAGCCTGATTGCGCGTTTGGACATCTCTCCTCCGGCGGCACCCTGGCGAACTATCAGGCCTTGCGCCTGGCTTTGGCGTTGAAGGCATTTCCGGTCGCCCTGCGTGCGGCCGGTGTGCCGGATCTGGACTTGCCCGAGGATGATTGGAGCGCGTTCAACCTGCATCCGCGCGCAGGCACGATCCTGCTCGACCAATGGCAGCATTGGCTGGCGCAGCAACCCTCGACTACGCGCAGGCAATGGCGCCAGCGTGTGCAGACGGCACGCATCGAACATCTGGGTCTGGTCGAATTTTTCGCCCGGCATCCGACCCTGCGCGTACCCAAGGTGCTCGCGCCGGTAACGGCACATTACTCGTGGAGCAAGGGCCTGAAACTGCTTGGCCTTGGCCGCGCACAAATGGAACTCTTGCCTGAAAGCGGCATGCGTCTTGATACCGATGCGCTGCAGTCCCTCCTTGAGCGGTGCCAACGTGAGCATCAGCCGGTGCTGATGTCGGTCGCCGTACTAGGCACGACCGAATACGGTACCTTCGACCCGGTTGACCGCATTGTCGAGGCTCGGGAACACGCGGCGGCAGCCGGATTGGGTCATGCAGTGCACGTGGATGCCGCTTGGGGCGGCTATCTGGCCACGGTATTCCGCAACGAGGATGGCAGCCTGCGCAGTCGCGAGGAAGTCGCCAAGGGCTACAACGCGTTTCCCGCGCCCGAGGTGTATGCGGCCATCGCGGCAATCGCTGATACCGATTCCATCACCATCGATCCGCACAAGCTCGGCTATTTACCATTTGGTACCGGCGCGTTCGTCTGCCGTGATCACCGTGTCACCGCGTTGCTTTCGGAAGAGGCCGACTATGTCTTTTCCGGCTCGGCCACGAAGAGCTACCTGGAACGCTATCGCGGACTCGGCCAGTTCATTCCGGAAGGGTCAAAATCCGGCGCGAATGCGGCGGCGGTTTATGTCACCCATCGCGTACTGCCACTCAATCATCTGCATTTCGGCCGCCTGACGCGCCAAACCATTCTTGCCGCCGAAGCTTTCCATCAGCGTGCGACGCGTTTCGCTGCCGACAACGGCGACTACGTTGCGGCGCTGGTTCCATTCCAGCCGGACAGCAACCTGGTCTGCTTTGCCTTGAATCCGCGCGGCAATACCAGCGTGGGCGGCGCCAATGCCTTCGTCCGACGTCTGCACGATGACATCCGCGCCGATCCGCGCCATCCCTTGCAAACCAAGCAGTTCTTTGGCTCGATGACGACCTTGCGTGCCGAGGCGCTCGGCGAGGTCGAAATGCGCCGCATCCTCGATGCGCTCGGCCTGGATCCGGCCACGCTTGATGCTGATGAAAGTAGTGACCGCCTCGTGATCCTGCGCCACACCCTGATGAATCCGTATCTGATCGATCACGAAAACGGCATCAGCTACATCGATCTCTATTTCGAATACCTGCAGGAACGTGTGCGCCAATTGGTTGGTGGCGAGTAGTCGGAGGATTCCGACAAAAGGAAACAAGTTGGCCACGTCCTGGCGCGTGCGGGCCGAAAGCTGGGCGTGTCAGATTGACGGGTTGCAGCGTTTGTGACGACGGGTAGTGGCGCGAATTTGCGAATCGATCAGTGGCGAAGCAATGGCTCCCTGGGCATGACGTTGGGCGCCAGAAGCAACGTCCAATCCCGTTGCAAGCCGGGAAAACCGAGCGCATCGATTCGCGCGTACGTTGAAGCAAAAGCACAAAAGGCGGGATATCTCCCGCCCTGCGTTCTGCGATCTATTCAGGCGCGCATCCTTCGGTTGTGAAGCGATGGATTCATGGTGCGCGCCGGAGCCTGACTCAGGCGCAGTGTCCGCAGCAGGTATGTCCACCCTGGATGTGCACCGGGTCGGCGGCCGGCTCGAACGCGGAAAATTCGCAATGTGCTTTGGCCAGGGCTGACTTGGCCAGCTCTTCGGTTACATCGCCGTCGATCAGGATCTGATGGCTGGACATCTCGGCGCGCACGGTGGCGTCAGGGTCGATCTCATAAATGGCTCGGGTAACGGCGATGGCCATTGTCTGGGTGATTGGCTGGGTCGTTGTGAAAAGCATAGTGGGAATTCCTCAAGGAACAGATTGAAAGGGAGCCAACCGGTTCGGTGGCAGCGTGCACGCATGGTCGTTGTCGAAACGGCGATACGCCTTGATCGCGGTCAAGCGAATACGAATCGCTTCGATTTGGCGCCGCGTTGGATCTCAGTTGCGTCGTGCTTTCGCACATGCAAATTCAACCCTGCCATCAGCAGCAACAGCGCAGCCAGCAGGATCAACCATCGTGGGCTCAGCAGCGGGATCGAATGGACGGCAATGCCTCGGCAGACATCGAAAACGGGAGCAGGCTCGGGACCGGTCCATGCCGCGATCATTGCGACGGCATCGCTGCAATCAACGATGCCATCGCCGTTGAAGTCACCGGCGCGGCAACTTTCTGAATCTGCACCCGCATCGAGACATTGGCTGAGGCGTGTGGCATCGCCGGTATCGAGCACGCCGTTGCCATTGAAGTCGCCGCGCAGGAACCCCCCCAGGGGGATTGTGGCTGAGGCCATCGTGATCGGCGCG
>JBDTCQ010000090.1:0-7349 GCA_039923515.1 Dokdonella sp. | reverse complement strand
AATAAGCCAGCGCATTGCGATGGGTGACCCAGATATAGGGGCTCTGGGTAAAAGTCCGCAAACCTTTGGTGAAACCGACCACGCGAGCACGCTGCGAGTTAATCTCAACGGTGTCGCCCAGTGACTTCACGCCCAACTTGTCCGCATAGAGCCGATCGATGATGGCCGCACCTTGTTGCTGCAGATCGGCGACGTTGCCTTCCACCAGATCCCACGGTTGCAGCATGTCCGAGTCAATCTCGATACCAACCAGGGCAACGCTCTCATTGCCACCATCCGGTTTTTTCCAGAAAGCAAATTGCAGCATCAGTTTGCTCACCGACGCGACGCCAGGAACGGCCAAGGCCTGGAAGCGGCGACGTTCATCCAGGCGACCAGCGATGTCCACATTGGTGGTCCCGGCAGGGGTAATCCACAACTCGGCATTGGAGTGGTCAACCAGGCCCGAGGTCGTACGCGCGAAACCGACCAGCAGACCCAGTTCGACTCCCATCAACAATACGGCAAAACCAACGCCGATCAGGGTGACGATAAAACGCGCACGATCATGACTGAGGTTGCGCCAGGCAAGCAGGCTGGTGCCCATCAAAGCAGGTTTACTGGCGATCGGCACGCTCATCGCGTCCGCTTCATCGATGCGGTTGCTGCCACATCCGACTGCATCGCTGCTCAGTGAGTTGCTTCATGACCGATCGCCTCAAGCCGGCGCAGGATCGCCTGGACCATGTCGCGCTGGAGCTCGTCGGTCAATAGATCCTGTTCGGCGGCGATACCGAGGGCTTGCGAGGCGTCGAAGGTGAAATCACGGGTGAGCTCAATCGTCTGCACAGGCAACAATGAAACCCCGGTCGCGCTGACCACATCAAATTCGACGTGGTAGCGAATGGTGTACTCGTTGGCGCGCGCGTTGCCGCCAACCGAGAGCACGTCGGTCTTCAAGACGTTGCTGCCTATGCGCAGCACGCTGCTGCGTTCGCCTGATGCTTCGACGACCTCGGCACCGGCCCGCGTCAGCGCCTTGCGCAGATCGCGCCCCAGTGGACTGAGCGAATCCGCGCCTTGAATGGAAAGCCGCTGCATTCCGCTCGGCAGGCGCACCTCTTCCCGCAGGTGAAAGCCACAGGCCGCAATGGTCAGGGTGAAAAGCGTGATGACGACAAGACGATGGAATTTCATGGGAGCCTGACGCTGGGGGCAGATGTGAAGCATAGCGGATGTTGTGCAGAAGGCTTTGCCGGAGCGAGTCATCAGAAATCGCGCAGGGAGCTTTTCCTTCTCCCCCCGGGGAAAGGAAGGCTAAACAACGATATTGACGATCTTGCCCGGCACGACGACGACCTTCTTGATGGTCTGGCCTTCGACGTAAGGCACGACCGATGATTCGGCCAACGCGGCGCGTTCGCACTCCTCCTTCGACGCTGACACCGGCATCTCGATCGTGCCACGCAGCTTGCCGTTGACCTGCACGGCGAGCTTCACGGCATCGCGCAGCAACGCGGCTGGATCAGCCTTTGGCCACGGCTGATCCTCGATCAAGGTTTCCGAGTGACCAAGCGCCTGCCACAGCGCATGACTGACATGCGGAGTGATCGGATTGAGTAGCAAGACGGTGGTTTCGAAAGCCTCGTGGCGCACTGCCCTGCCCTGGTCGCTCATGTCGTTGAACTTGGTGACGGCATTGAGCAACTCCATCAGCGCGGCAATTGCCGTATTGAAGGCATGCCGACGACCGAAGTCATCGGAGACCTTGTTGATCGTCTCGTGGATCTGCCGGCGCAGATTCTTTTGCGCGGCATCGAGCTTTGCCGCATTAACTTCCGGATGATCTGGCTGCGTCACATGCGCGTGCAGATCGCGCCATAGGCGCTTGAGGAAGCGCGACATGCCCTCAACGCCAGCCTCGTTCCATTCCAGCGATTGATCGGGCGGCGCAGCAAACATCGAAAACAAACGCACCGTGTCGGCGCCGAACTTGCGCACCATCAGTTCCGGATCGACGCCGTTGTTCTTCGACTTGGCCATCTTCTCGGTGCCGCCGACGATGACCGGCTGGCCGTCAACCTTGAGCGTGGCACCCGTGACACGACCCTTGTCGTCACGCTGGATCTCGACATCGGCCGGGTTGATCCACTCCTTGCGACCCTGCGCATCCTCACGATAGAACGTGTCCGCAATGACCATGCCCTGACAAAGGAGGTTGGTCGCCGGCTCATCGCTGTTGACGAAGCCGCAGTCGCGCAGCAGCTTGTGATAGAAGCGGAAATAGAGCAAATGCAGGATCGCGTGTTCGATGCCGCCGATGTACTGGTCAACCGGCGCCCAGTAGTTGGCGCGTTCATCGACCATGTCGCTGGCACCGGGCGAGGTGTAGCGTGCGTAGTACCAGCTCGATTCCATGAAGGTATCGAAAGTGTCGGTCTCCCGCTCGGCCGGACCGCCGCACTGGGGACACGTTGTCTTGCGCCATTCCGGATCGGCCTTGATCGGCGATTTGACTCCGGTGAAGGCGACGTCCTCGGGCAGGACCACGGGCAGTTGATCGTCCGGCACCGGCACCGCTTCGCACTTGGGGCAGTAGATGACCGGGATCGGGCAACCCCAGTAGCGCTGACGTGAAACACCCCAGTCGCGCAGGCGGAAATTGACCCGACGCGCGCCCTTGCCTTCCTTTTCGAGGCGCGCGGCGATGGCATCGAAGGCATCACGAAAATTGAGGCCGTCGAAATCGCCGGAATTCACCAGGAAACCGTAATCGGTGTACGCGCCCTCGGTGATGATGCCGTTCTCGAAATCATCAAACATATCGATTTCGCCAGCCGGTTCGACCACATCGATCGCACGGCTTTCACCGAGTGCGGCTGACATTGCATCCTTGTTGCCGGTGGCGTCGCGATCGAGTTCGCGCACCGCATCCCGCACGCCGACACTGACGATGACCATGCGGATCAGCAAGTCGTACTTGGTCGCAAATTCCCAATCACGCTGATCGTGTCCTGGCACAGCCATGACCGCGCCAGTGCCGTAGTTCATGAGTACAAAGTTGGCGACCCAGACTGGCAGGGTTTCGCCGGTGATCGGATGGATCGCCTTGAAATGCGTCTCGACGCCTTTCTTCTCCTGCGTCTCGATATCAGCCTCGGCGGTGCCGCCGTGACGACACTCCTCGATGAACGCAGCCACTTCGGGCTGGGTCAGCGCGGCCTTCTGCGCCAGCGGATGCTCGGCGGCAACGGAAAGAAAACTGACGCCCATCAGCGTATCGGGACGTGTCGTGAACACGGTGACCGGTGGCGCTTCACCTTCGATGGCGAACTGGATTTCCAGGCCTTCCGAACGCCCGATCCAGTTGCGCTGCATGGTCTTGACCGAATCCGGCCAGCCCGGCAGCTTGTCGAGTCCGTCTAGTAATTCCTGCGCGTAGTCAGTGATCTTGAGAAACCACTGCGGAATCTCGCGTTTCTCGACTACCGCGCCCGAGCGCCAGCCCTTGCCGTCGATGACTTGCTCGTTGGCGAGCACGGTCTGGTCAACCGGATCCCAATTGACGATCGAGTTCTTGCGGTAGACCAGGCCCTTCTGCATGAGGCGCGTGAACATGCGCTGCTCGTGAACGTAGTAATCGGGCTTGCAGGTGGCGAACTCGCGCGACCAGTCGATCGCATAGCCCATCGCCTGCAACTGCGTACGCATATGCTCGATGTTGGCGTAGGTCCATTTGGCCGGTGCGGTCTTACGCGAGATTGCGGCGTTTTCGGCGGGTAACCCAAACGCATCCCAGCCCATCGGCTGCAATACGTTTTTGCCTTGCATGCGCTGATAGCGGCTGATCACGTCGCCGATCGTGTAGTTGCGCACGTGGCCCATATGCAGGGCGCCGGACGGATACGGCAGCATCGACAGGCAGAAATACTTTGGTTTGGTCGAATCCTCGACCACCTCGAAGGCACGCGTCGTCGTCCAGTAGTTCTGTGCAGCGGCTTCCACCACCTGCGGATCGTAGGTTTTCTCGGTCATGTCAGGATTTTTCCGGGCGTTGGCCCGACGTTGAAAATGTGCACCAGACTAGCGCAGCGGGCGCATTCGCGCCATGCGTGAGGTCGGCCGGCCGTGCCGGAAGTCCGATTTACCGCAAGCGATGTCCGCGCTATAAGTTCGTGTGCGAGATCGACGCGACAGCAGCCTCGGGCATAGGCTCGCTAGAACGCGCTTCTCACCAACCGACTGGGGATACTGATGAACATCCGACTGATCACCGCAGCCATTCTCGGTTTGCTCGGCGCCAACGCCATGGCCGCAGAAGCCGCGCCCGGCCCCATTGTTCTGCATTGCGCCAAGGTTTTCGATTCCACCAGCGGCACGATGCGCGGTGAGACGACCATCCTGATCGAGAACGGTCGTATCTCCTCGATGCTGGATGGCCATGTTTCTCCTGAAAAGCGGCAAGCGGAGTACAACACTCCCGGCATTACCTGCCTGCCGGGAATGATCGACAGCCATACCCATCTGACCTTCGAAACCAGTCCGACCGGCTTCACCGACCAATTTCGCTGGAATGTCGCCGATTACGCCATCCGTTCCACCGTCTATGCACGGCGTACGTTGACGGCCGGCTTCACCAGCGTGCGTGATCTTGGCGATAGCAACAACACTTCGATTGCGCTGCGCAACGCGGTCAACGCAGGCATTGTGCCCGGCCCACGCATCTTCGCCGCTGGCGTTCCGATCGGCAGCACTGGCGGCCACGCCGATGGCACCGATGGCTATCGCGCCGATCTGCAAGGCGATCCAGGCCCGAAGCAAGGAATCATCAACGGACCCGACGATGCCCGGAAGGCAGTGCGCCAGCATTACAAGGATGGGGCCGATCTGATCAAGATCATGCCCTCGGGCGGCGTGCTCGATGAGAGCAGCAGTCCTGACAATGCGCAGATGACGATCGAGGAAATCAAAGCTGTCGTCGCCGCCGCACACGACTATGGCTTCACCGTTGCCGCCCATGCCCACGGCGCCGAAGCCATTCGCCGTGCCGTGATCGCTGGAGTCGATTCAATCGAGCACGGCACCTTCATGACCGAGGAGGACATGAAGCTGATGAAGGAGCACGGCACTTGGTATGTGCCAACCATCATCGCCGGACGCTATGTTGCCGAAATGGCCGCCGTACCCGGCTATTACCCGCCGCAGGTCGCGGCGAAGGCGCTCAAAGTCGGCCCAGTGATCCAGAAGACAGCCGGGCGCGCCTACAAGGCCGGTGTCAAGATCGCCTTCGGCACGGACGCGGCAGTCTATCCGCATGGCCAGAATGCGAAGGAACTTGAATACATGGTCGAGGCGGGTATGCCGAACGCCTATGTCCTGCAAACAGCGACCACCCATGCCGCCGAGCTGCTTAAGCAATCCACGGATATCGGCTCGCTGGAAGTCGGCAAATACGCCGATATCATTGGCGTCAGAGGGGATCCGCTTGCTGACATCAGCGTCATGCAGCATGTTGAGTTCGTCATGAAGGGCGGCGTGATCTTTAAATAAGGTGGCGCGTCCAGCGTAGACTGAACGGCCGTTGTGACTGTCGGTGCGATTGCCACAGCCCTGTGCCATGCTTGGTCAACCGTTCTGAGCCGATCCACAGGAGATTGCCATGAGCTTCAATCCCAAAACCCCGATGGCCCTTTACAAGGCCAACCTCGAACTCGTTCTGCGTATTGGCACCTTGCTCCAGGAAAATCGCCAGCGCTGGATGCAGGCAGGTGCGGCCGGATCCACGGAGGCGATTCAACGCACCCTGGCCGAAACCCAGCGCATGCTGACCACGAACGACTGGAGCACGCTGTCGAAAATTCCGGGTGAGGAATTCTGGAATTCGATGGGCACGGGTGCAGCACCCTTGAAGGGCACGGTCGAAACAGCGGTTCGCAGTCAAACCGAATTTGCCGAAGGCCTAAAGCAAGCCTTCGCCGAATGGCAGCAACAATCGGCCGATGCACTGGGCGGAGTTCCCGCACAACCGACGGCCTGGGCGTTCAGCGATTTGATGAAAGGCTTTGGCGCAGCCGCCGCGCAGCAGCAGACCGAGTTCCGAGCGAGTGCACCTGCGCCGTCGAAATCAGCCCCGCCGAAACCGGCGAGTAAGGCGAAGAGTCCCGTCAAGGCAAAGAGCCCAGCGAAGACAAAGAGCGCTGAAAAGGCAAAAAAACCGGCTAAAGCAAAGAGCGCGGTAAAGGCAAAGACTCCGGCCAAAGCCAAACCGAAAGCCGTAGCAAAAAAGGCCTCGAGTAGCGCACGAAAGAAGCCGTCACGCAGATAGCCCGTCAGCTTCGCGCATCGATCAGGAGGCCTCGCTCAGCGAACTCCATGCATCAGGCGCTTGAACAGCGGGGTCAGGATTAGCACAACGACCCCGCTGCCGATGCCGATCTTGGCCAGGAAAACGAATAGCTCCTCGTACTTGGACAAGGCTTCAGCGACATTGAGCACGGCACCCTCGGGGATCTCGATCGAGGACAGTTTTCCGAGTTGTGCCGCCAGCAGTTCCGAATAGGATGTGCCGAGGAACCAACCGCCCATCATCAAGCCGACGACACGCGGCACTGACAGCTGGGTGACCGCTGACAGTCCGATCGGCGAAAGCATCATCTCGCCGACCTCAAGGACAAAATAGGCCAGCACGAACCACCAGATTCCGGTCAGGCCGTTTGCCTGTGGATTGCGTGCGCTCCAGACTAGGACGAGAAACGAGACGCCGGCAAGCATCAATCCATAAGCCGATTTTGCCGGCTTGCTTGGATTCCACCCGCGCTTTTCCAGCCGCGGCCACAGCCAGGCGAATATCGGTGCGAGCACGAGGATGAAGAATGCGCCGAGGAAGGTCAGCTGACTTGCCGTCCATTCGATGCCGAGCGCCTGATGATTCATCACCCGGTCCGAGAACAATACCCAGGAGCCGTAGGTCTGCTCATATAACGTAAAGAAGACCAGACAGAAGCCGATGAAGGCGAGCACGGCGAACATCTGGTCACGTTCGACCTTGCTGCAATGCTTGAACATGAACCAGAGAATGCCGCCGAACAGGCAAACCGAAACCAGGTGCATCGCCAGGATCACCGGCGTCGGCTCAAAGAAGCCGGGAATGATCGTGAGAATCAGCGAGTGTGCCTGGATCAATAGCCAGACTACGAGCAACCCGGCGATTGCCCCAAGATAAATCAAATGCTCACGCGACAGCGGCCCAAGCAGGCGCTCGCGCAGCCTTTCGGGGTCTCGCGGCTCGGCGTGCCCCATCAAATGCTTGCGGCCGTAGAGGAAGTTCGCAAGCCCCGCAATCATGCCGATGCCAGCGGCACCGAAGCCCC
>JBDTCQ010000089.1:0-5060 GCA_039923515.1 Dokdonella sp. | reverse complement strand
AGCGAGACAATCCACTGGTACGTATACGGCGAGAAATCGTCGTTCTCGTAACGCGCCGCACCGACGATGTAGCTGCGCTCGTCGAGCTTGTATCCCGACGACGCGCCAAGGTCAAAGCGGTTCGCGGTCAGGTCATAGGCGCCGTTCGCCTCTCCCTTGCTGCGCAGAGCGTTGATGAAGAAATTGTGTTTCCACTGCGCGTCTTCCTTCTTGAAGGCGAGCTTGATGTTGACGTTCTGTGATTTGGTGTTGCCGGTGGTCAGCGCCAGACCGGCTTCGCCACTGCCCGACCATTCGCCGTCATCGGCGTAAGCAAACATGGGGATTGCAAGCAGGATGGCACCTGCCAGGAGAGCATTTTTCATCGGGAGTTACCTTTATCGGAGAGTGGGCAAGGATGCGCGAGCTGCCGATGGCATCCAGGCAGGCGCGCAGGCGTGGCGATCCTATCGATCCGAATTGAATGCAAAGTGAACGGTCGCCTCATTTTTGAGCGGCGAAACAGAACTTTACATCTGCGGATCAGTCACGCTTCGCGACGGTGCAAAGCATCAAGCTCACCCCGGCTTGCGGGCGAATGCGGGTTTTTCAGGGTTGCAGCGGCCAGAACAGCGGAATCAGGTACATCGAGATTGCGCAGAAAATCGCGATAAGCGGAATGCCGACCTTCATGAAATCCACGAAGCGATAGCCGCCAGCGTAATAAACCATCGTGTTGGTCGGATAACCGACGGGTGTCGCAAACGAGGTTGCCGCCGCAAATGCAACAGCGACCACAAAGGGCCTTGGATCCGCGCCGACCGTGTGCGCCACGGTGACGGCAATACCGACCATCAACACGACCGAAGGATTGTGCCCCATCAATTCGGTGAGCAGGGCGGTCAGCAGATAGACCATCAGCAAGGCGGCCAGCGGACCATGCTCGCCGACAATGCCCATGCCGGCCTGGACCAGGGTATGCGATAGCCCGCTATTCTCGATCGCCGTACCGAGCGGCAGGATCGCCGCAAGCAGGACGATGATCTTCCAGTCGATGCCTTCGTACAGATCCTTGCGGCCGTAGCATCCGGCTATTGCCATGGCTATTGCCCCGGCGATCGCGGCGACCGGGATCGGCAGCCAGTGCAGGCCCGAGATGACCACTACCGAGATCATGATGAGCACCGCGGCAATCGCACGCTTGGGCGTTCGTCGGGTGTCTTCGCGTTCACTGAGGACGACAAACTGCTCGTCGCTGCGCAAGGCCGTCGCGGCCTTCTCGTTGACCAGCAGGAGCAATACGTCGCCAGCCGTCAGGCGCACATCCTTGAGCTTGTCACGCAGGATGCGTCCGCGCTGATGGATGGCGAGGGCAACCGCATCATGGTTGCGGTTGAAATCCAGCTCGCCCAGCGAACTTCCCTCAATGGTCGTGGCTGGCTTGACCATGACTTCGACCAGGATGCGCGCGCTCTTCCTGTCCTGGCCAAAACGATTTTCCGGATCGATCTGGAGAACGGCGCGTTTGCGGAACTCTTCGATCTTGTCCCAGTCGCCGCGGATCAGCAGCACATCGTCGATCTCGAGTTGCTGCGAACGTGGTGACCACAAGTGACGGTCGCCGCGCAGCAATTCGAGCGGGTAGATCCCGTACTTTTCGCCGAGCTTGGCGTCGGCGATCGTCTGTCCAACCAGGGGGGAATCCGCAGTGACCTTGAGCTCGGTGACATATTTGCCGATGGCGGTCTCGGCGGCGGCGACCGGCGAGATTTCCTTCGGCAACAACCAGCGCCCGACCAGCATCAGGTAGGTGATGCCAACCACGGCCAGCAACGCGCCAAGGCGGGTGAATTCGAATACGCCGAATCCGGCAATGCCATGCTGCTGGGCGAGACTGTCGGCAAGCAGGTTCGACGAGGTGCCGATGAGGGTGCAGACACCACCCATCTGCGCGGCGTAAGCCATGGGCAGGAGCACACGTGCCGGCGAGGTGCCGGTGTTTGCGCACACGCGCAAGGCCAGCGGCAGGAAGGTCGCAACCAGGGCGATGTTCTTGACGAAGGCACCCATCGGTGCAATCGCCAGCATCAATGCCAACGTGAGCAACCAGGGCTTGCGGATGCGTGAAAGCAGGCGGCCGAGCGGTTCGAGCGCTCCGGAACGCTCGATACCGAGGCTCAAGGCAAACATGGCCGCGACGGTGATCGTCGCCTCGTTGCTGAATCCGGCCAGCGCCTCGGCCGGCGAGACCAGCTTCAGCACGACCATCAGGACCAGCACGATCAGGGCAACGAGGTCGATGCGGATCTTCTCGCTGGCGAAGAGCACGATTGCGCCAACCACGAGAATGAGAGTCAACCATTGCGGCAGGGTCATCGCGAGGTCCCGTTTTCACGCATCTCGGTGCGCTGGTCGCTGCAGCCGCGCGAGCATACGCAACCCGTATTGATGTCGTCCTCAATTGCGGTCGGTGTGTTCTGGGCAAGGGGGGCGTGGGGCATGCAAGGGAAGTGCGCGGTCACGGACCCCCGATGGTAATGGGTAAAGCCCGATTCAGGGGCATTGCGGGGTGCATATCCTTGTCGCGACGGGATCTGCCGAAGCTGGTGAGCCGTGAGCCGTGAGCCGTAAGCGGTTAGCGGGCAAAGCACTCCACGCAAATTGATGGCGCAGCGTAAGCCGGTAGAGGGCTTTACGGGATACTGAACGCAACGATGCTTCTTCCGCTCACCGCTCACCGCTCACTGCTCGCCGCCTCGCTATGCCAAACTGGCCATTCGCCTGGCAACCCGGCATTTCGCGTCCATGGATCGCTACGAACGCACTTTGCTTTTGCACCGGATGCTCAAATCCGCGCGCTACCCGGTTACGCTCAAACGCGTGCAGGACGAGCTTCAATGCTCGCGCGCTACGATGTATCGCGACATCGGCTTTCTGCGCGATGCGCTCGGCGCGCCAATCGAGAGCGATTCCGAAAACGGCACCATCCACTACGTCAAGGATGAGGCCGATCGCTTCGAGTTGCCGGGCCTGTGGCTGTCGAGCGAAGAGCTCGCGGCGTTGCTTGCCCTCAATGAGCTGCTCGATCGCTCCGATCCCGGCGTGCTGGCTGGCGCACTGGCACCGTTCCGTGCGCGCATCGAAGCCCTGCTTTCCGATCACGCGAATGGTCGCACCCTGCCGGTCGAGCGTATCCGCGTCATTGCCAGTGGCGCGCGCAAACTCGATCAGGTGGTTTTCCGCACCGTATCGAGCGCTTTGATCAGTCGCAAGCGGCTGACCTTTGAATATCGTGCACGCACGACCAATGCGCCGACCACGCGCGACGTGTCGCCGCAACGCCTCGCCCACTATCGCGACAACTGGTATCTCGATGCCTGGGATCATGGCCGCGAGGCGCTACGCAGCTTTGCCCTCGATCGCATGCGCAGTGCCAAGGTTGGCGAACACGAAGCACTGGATTGCGATCTCGACGAACTCAATGCGCATCTGGCTTCGAGTTACGGGATTTTCTCGGGCGCGCCAAAGGCCACGGCCGTGATCCGCTTTTCCGAGCATGCTGCGCGCTGGGTTGCCGATGAACATTGGCATTCGCAGCAGGAAGGCCACTGGATGACGGATGGACGCTACGAGCTGAAAGTGCCCTACAGCAATTCGCGCGAGCTGTTGATGGACGTGCTCAAGTATGGTCCGGACGCTGAAGTTGTTTCGCCGGTTTCGTTGCGCGAAGAAATGCGCATCTTGTTGCAGCTTGCGATCGGCAGCTATCAAGGCTCAACGGCATGACCACTGAATTGATGCCCGTCGAGAGTGCCGTTCTCAAACCGAAAATTCCGATTTCGCTGGTGCTTGGCTCGGGCGGCGCGCGCGGTTACGCGCACATCGGCGTGATCGAGGAGCTGATTGAGCAGGGCTTCGAGATCCGTTCCATTGCGGGCAGCTCGATGGGCGCACTGGTTGGCGGCGTCTACGCCGCCGGCAAGCTCGATACCTTTCGTGACTGGGTCTTGTCGATGGCCCCCATCGATGTCCTCAAGCTGATCGACATTACGATCAGCGGTGGCGGCTTCATCAAAGGAAATCGCATCATCAATGCCGTGCGCGACCAGATCGGAGACGTCAAGATCGAAGACCTGCCGATCAGCTATACCGCCGTGGCGGTCGATCTCGATGTGCACCGCGAAATCTGGTTTTCGCGGGGTTCCTTGTTTGAGGCGATTCGCGCTTCGATTGCAATCCCGACGATCTTCCGCCCGCACCGCTATCAGGGCCGACTGCTCGTGGACGGCGGCCTGCTCAATCCGGTACCCGTTTCACCAACCATGCGTGATGCCACGGCAGCGACGATTGCAATCGACGTGAATGGAGCGGAAGAGCCCCTGAATGGCGATCAATTCGGCCCTCGCCTCGATGCGCTTGACGAAGTGACAGAAGGTGATTTCGACCGCGACCCCAAAGCAAAGCCAGGCCATGCCCTTGGTCGCGCCCTCAGCGCGTGGTGGGCTGGCGATAACTCATCCGACGAATTGCCCGAGCCGAGCATTCTGGAGTTGTTTTCCAGATCGCTCGACACCGTGCAGGAAACCATTACCCGGCTCAAGCTGGCCGCACAGCCGCCCGATCTATTGATCACGATTCCGCGAAATATCTGCACGTTCTATGATTTTCACCTTGCCGAAAGCGTGATTGAATTGGGTCGCCTGCGCACGCGCGAAGCGCTGGCGCGCTGGACATTGCCGAACATCGCCCGACACTAGTTTGCCGAATTCGCGTTTCACGCAGGAATTCCCACTGTCGGGAACGACTCGACGGAGAGCGGGTCTGAGGCTGCGAAATCCACGATCATCCGAGACGGATCGATCATCCACCCCTTCATAAAAATGAGTATCCCTTGATGAATATCCGAAGCATCCTGACTGCCTCCGTGTTGATTTTGTCCCTTTCCGGACTTGCTCCGGCCGCCGAAACATCCGCAACCTTGTATCGGCTCGATCTGGTCATCTCGCGTGACGGCGAGTTGATCGCCAAGCCGGCGATCGTGGTTGAAGCCGGTGCCGAAGCGGAAGTCCGCGACGACGGTG
>JBDTCQ010000088.1:0-2829 GCA_039923515.1 Dokdonella sp. | reverse complement strand
TCGAGATAGAGCGGCTCGGTGGCGATGCCATGGACCGGCCCGACCACATCGCCGAAGCGTCCCGCAATCACCCGCAGCGAGACGCCGGGTGCCGGCTCGACACTCGGAATTCTTTCCGCCGCAATGTCCTGATAACGCGGTGCGCTCATCTTGTCGCGAGCGGGCAGGTTGACCCAGAGCTGGAAGCCCCACATCAGGCCATCCTCCTGTTCGGGCATCTCCGAATGCATGATGCCGCGGCCGGCGGTCATCCACTGCACGCTGCCCGGTGTCAGCAAGCCGCTGTTGCCCTGGTTGTCGGCGTGTCGCATGCGCCCGGCCAGCATGTAGGTGACCGTCTCGAAGCCGCGGTGCGGATGATTCGGAAATCCAGCCAGATAATCACCGGCCTGATCGGAGCGGAATTCATCCAGCATCAGGAACGGATCGAGCATGTCGAAGTCGCGCTGGCCGATGATGCGGTTGAGCTTCACGCCGGCGCCATCGCTGACTGGCTGACCACGGACAATACGGCGTACAGGACGTGAAAGTTGGGTTTGTGGACGGATCATGATGCGCTCCTGATTCAACATTGCGCCGAACATGCAGCTTGTTCGTCGATGCAACAAGCGCATCGGGCTGAACGAGTTGATTTCCCCGCGTAAACAATGCGCGCGGACGCAGGTGCTGGAATTTGTGCATTTTCCGGTGCACACTCGGTTGCCCGCTGCGTGGAAACAGGGAAAGCTCGTGAACGCAGGCCTATGCCAACAAGGATCAACGCAATCCAGTGCCAGCTCGGTGTTGCGGACGCTGGTGCTCTGCGATCTGGTTGATTCGACCGCCCTGGTCGAGCGCCTTGGTGATCGCGAAGCGGCCGAACTGATTCGCAAGCATGATCGCTTGGCGCGCACCCTGGTTGATCGCCACGGCGGCCGCGAGATCGACAAGACCGACGGTTTCCTGATGATGTTCGAGCGCCCGGTGCAGGCGGTTGCCTTCGCGCTTGATTATCAGCGCGGTCTGCGCCAGCTCAACGCAGCAGAGAAAACCGGCCTCTCGGCTCGCGTTGGCATTCATGTCGGCGACGTCGTGGTCTGGGACAACAGCAGCGAGGACATTGCCAACGGCGCCAAGCCTGTTGAGGTCGAGGGCCTGGTCAAGCCGGTAACCTCTCGCCTGATGAACCTGGCTTTGCCCGGGCAGATCCTGCTTTCGAATATCGCCTACGTCCTCGCCCATCGCGCCCAGGGCGAGCTCGGCGAGCAACTCGGTATGCTGCGCTGGCGGACCCACGGTCGCTATCGTTTTCGAGGCGTGCCTGATCCGGTAGCGGTGTTCGAGGTTGGCGAGGATGGCTTCGCGCCATTGAAGGCACCGCCGTGGTCGAGCAAGGCGCATCGTGAAGTTCCGTTCTGGCGTCGGCCAGCGACGGTTGTCATCGAGGCGCTGGCCGTCTCGGCACTGATCCTCGTGCCACTGGTCATGTTCATGCGCCCGGACCCGGCCATCGCGTTCGCCAGTCGGGACTGGGTGGTGATCGGTAGCCTGCACAACCTGACCGGCGAAACCTTGTTCAACGACTCGCTGGAGAGCGCCCTGCGTATCGGTCTCGAGCAATCGCGCTATGTCAACGTGATGCCTGACCTGAAGGTTCGCGACACCATCACGCGCATGCAGCGCGATCCGGACAAGACCGAGATTGACCGCGCCGTCGGTTCGGAGGTGGCCATCCGCGACGGTGCGCGCGCCTTGATCCTGCCAACCATCGCAGAGATCGGCGGGCGTGTGCGCATCACCGCCGAAGTGGTTGATCCGCAGACCCAGACTACGGTCTATTCGGAATCCGCCGATGGCATCGGCAAGGAATCGATCCTGCCCTCGCTCGATGCGATCAACAACCGGTTGCGCGTGCGCCTCGGTGAAGCCTTGGCCACCGTATCGAACGAATCCAAACCATTGGAGAAAGTAACGACGAAGGATCTGGACGCGTTGCGTGCCTATGCGGAGGGCCGACAGGCCTACAACGCGGGGCGCGATGCCGAGGCACAGTTGTTTTTCGAGCAGGCTTTGGCACTTGATCCCGAGTTTGCCTCGGCGCGCATCGAGCTGGCAAAGGTGTTTGTCGTGCTCGGCAATCGAGCCAGGGCGAATGCCGAGTTGAAAAGCGCCTCCGAACTCAAGGACAGGATTTCGGCGCGTGACATGCTCTATGTCGACGCATTCCTGTCTACCCTGAACGGCGCATCGCACACCACCGCCATTGCAAAATGGAAATTGCTGACGGGAACCTACCCGGATTTCCTGAGCGGCCAGGCCATGCACGCCTACTATCTCAGCTGGTACGGCAATCGAAACGATGAGGCTGCCGATTCCGCGACGAAATCGCTGTCGAGCAGGAATGCCAATCCGGCCAACAGCCATTTGTTGCTCGGCGTTCTTTTTCTGGCTCGTGATCGCCTAGACGAGGCATTGGCTGAATTCAAGGAAGCTGGATCGGAAAAATTTCCCGGGCTGGGCTGGATGGCTGCCTCGGCGCATGCCGCCGCTGGCAGGTTGGACCAGGCCGAGGCAACGATTGTCTCGGCAACCCCTCAGTCGAATCCTGCTAGCGGATACGAAATGTCCGTGGTGCAGGCGGCAATCCAGATCGATCGTGGCAACACAAGTGCTGCATTGACGGCGCTCACGCTCGACAATCCCGAGGATCTACCGACCCTCGCGGCCGACCTTGCCTTGCCCAAACTCGCAGTGACAAGCCTGGCCGCCGGCGGGACCGAACGCGACAAGGCGATCAAGGCCTTTTTGGCCGGCAAAAAGAAAGCGGTGGTTGCCGCTGCAGCCTCCGAC
>JBDTCQ010000087.1:0-15096 GCA_039923515.1 Dokdonella sp. | reverse complement strand
GAGTTTTTCGGCAAAGGTGTGATCGACAATAGCCACAGGCGGCGAATCGGCGCGATCGGATACGTTGAAAAAGCGACCTTCCTCGAGCGTCAGTTCATAGGTCGATGCGAAGCGATCATCGACACTGCCCCAGTAGACGACAGTCTGCGCATCGTTGGGGCCAGCACCCTCGCGAAGCACACGTCGATCCTCCGCGATCAGACCCGGCAAGGTCGTGCCGACCGCAGCATCAATGACACCCGACTCGCTGCGCAGTCGTTCCACCAGACGTTCGAATACGCCGAGCTGGGAATCGGCACTCGGAAATTTCGTCTCGGAGAGTCCGATACGAGCGGTCAGCAAGTTTTCGGTACGGATGCCGAAATCGCTGGTCTCGAATTGATCCATGCCGCGCACCATCACCGCAGCTGCGACCAGCAGCACACAGGAAACCGCGACTTCGCCGACAACGAGGGCGCGACTGATGCGTGCGAACGCACCACCGGCGACCGAACGGCTGTCGTCGCGCAAGGTCGTGTTGACCTGACTGCCCGCGCGCAAGGCTGGCAGGATTCCGGTGATCAATCCCGTCAACAAGGCCGCAAGCAAGGCGAAACCAATCAATGGCGCATTGAGACTGAAATGCATCCAGTGCGGCGGCCCCTCTTCACTGGTGCGAAACACCTTGTCGAACCAATTCGCCGCGGCCCAGGCCAGGGGCAGCGCAATGGCAGCGGCGATACCCGCGAGCAAAAGGCTTTGACTGAGCAGATGTATAACCAGGCGTGTGCGACTCGCACCCAGTGCCGAGCGCACGGCGAGTTCCTGACGTCGCGCGAGGGTGCGACTCAAGATCAAGTTGGCCGCATTGGCGCATGCCACCAGCAACACCAGCATCACGGCCACCAGCATCACGTTGAAAATGGCCCGCGTATTGCGGTTGACGATCTGATACGTCAGCGGCTCAAAGTCGACTTTGCGCGTCTCGAAATACCGCGGGGACTCGACTTTCGCATCGGTGGACCAGTTGTCCAGCGCCGCACGCAGCGAAGCCGTGCCCGCTTCATCGCGTTGGCGCGCAACAACCACCCAGTCTCCGCCATCCTCGCGCTTGGCAGCGGGATCAAGCGTGGCAGGCGTCCAGATCATCTCCTTGTTCGGATAGCTGAAATCCACGGGCATCACGCCGATTACCCGAGCGTTGCCCGCATTCATGCGCACGACGCGTCCGATGATGGCTGGATCGGCGTTGTAGCGTTGTCGCCATACCGCATCGGACAGGATCACGGTTGCTTCCGCGCCCGGGATGCCATCGCTGTCAGTAAACGTGCGACCGAGTTGCGCTGATACCCCGAGCACGCGCAACAAATTGGCGCTGATTGTGGCGCCGGCGTAGCGTTCGGCGCGATCCTCGTCGCTGAGGTTGATCGTCTGTTGCTGATAGGCGGCGACATCGGCGACTTGATTGAGGCGCTGCTGCCATTGGATCAAATCGTGGGTGGTGACGTCACTCAGGCGATCCGGGCGATCACTGTTCTGGATCCCGATATGCAGCAATTGATCGGGCGCATGGAAGGGCAACGGTCGGATCACGAGGCCATAGACGAGCACCGTCATGAACAACACACACGCCAAACCGGAGGCGAGCACGGCAATCACCAGGCCTGAGAAACCGGGCTTTGCCAGCAAGCCGCGACTCGCATCACGCATCTCGTGAAAAATGGAATTCATGGACAGCAAGCTCCCTTCGGTTGGCAGCGGATTGTGCGTTCAAGGGAATGAAAATCACTCATCACGCAGCGCCTCCATGGGCGGGATGCGCGCAGCGCGCAGGGTCGGGATTGCACAGGCGGCCAAGGCGATGCTGGCGAGAACGGCGACCACGACGACCAGCAGCAATGGATTACCCGCACTGATGCCGTACAACTGGCTTGAGATCAGTCGCCCCAAGGCGAGTGCGCCAAGCACACCGATAGCGATACCCGGAACAATCATGCGCAAGGCAAGGCCGAACATGAGCCGGTGGATCGCCATGCGATTCGCACCAAGCGCCTGGCGCAAGCCAATCTCACGGCGACGCAGGCCGACCGAGAACGCGATCACGCCATACAAGCCAATCGCCGCCAGCAGCATGGCGACGCCGGCAAAGACAGTCATCAAGGTCATGTTGAAACGACGCAGGCCGAGGGTCGAGCCAATTACCGAATCCATGCTGCGGACTTCATAGACCGGCGCATCCGGTGCGACTTCGCGCATCGCCTTGCGCACGGCCTCGGTGTAGGCCAGTGGATCGCCGCGCACCTTGAGACCGATGCTCATGTCGCCCTTGATCGCTTTGCTCACAGGCAAATACAACTCGGGATTGATCGCGTGATCAAGACCGGCCTGCCTGACATTGGCAACGACGCCGATGATACGGATCGGATCGTCACCGAAGGTGATGATTTCGCGACTTAGCGGATCGGTGCCGGCAAGATAGCGGTCAGCAAATGCCTGATTGACGATCAGCTCTGTCGGCAGCAGAGCGCGCGTGCCGTCGAGCGCATTGAATGGGCGCCCAGCGGCAACGGCGATGCCATAGGTCTGGAAATAATCCTTGCTGACAAAGCGCAATTGCACACCGGATTTGGACTTGGGTTCACCGACAACCTGGAAGCTGCTTGACCAGTCGGCATTGCCCGAAGCGGGCAAGCCGAAACTCATGGCGACCGATTCGACACCGGGCAATTCACCGAGACGTCTTTCGATCGCATCGAGCCGAGGCGTCAATGCCTGGGTTGCATTGCCCGCCCACTGCATGAGGTCATCGCCCGGCTGCAGGGTCAATGTCGAAATCGAGAACTGCGCGGTCAACACGTTTCCCGTTTTGACTCCCGAGTCGACCGCGCCAAGTTTCTGCAGACTGCCAATGAGCAAACCGGCGCCGGCGAGCAAGGTCATCGCCAGGGCAATTTCAATGGAGACCAGCAGCGAGCGCGCACGCATCTGTTTGACACTGCCGGTCTGGCTGCGCGATGCACCTTGCAACGCCCTGACCGGATCCACGGCAGCCGCACGCCAAGCCGGGATCAAGGCAAACATCAGCACGGTGGAAAAGGCAATGAGACTGGTCGCAGCAACGACGCGCAGATTGATCGAGGGTAGGTTGTAAGCCGGCAGAAGGTCCGGCGCGAGTGCAATCAACGCGGCAATCGCGGGCTTGGCGACAAGCAGGCCAGCCGCGGCACCGACCACGGCGATGATCAGCGACTCGGCCAGCACATGCCGCATCAAGCGGCCGCGTCGTGCACCCAGTGCGCTGCGCAATGACAACTCCTGCTCGCGTGACTGACTGCGAGCCAGCAAGAGGCCGGCCAGGTTGGCGCAAGCGATCAACAACACCAGTGCCGACGCTGACAACAACATGGCCAGCGCCTTGTTCACGGGCGCACCAATTTGTTCCTGCAAGGAGAGAATCGACGCCTTCATCGCCGACTCGTCCACCGGAAAGGTCTGCACCTGCCAGTCGATGACACTCTGCAAAGAAGCCACAGCTTGCGTCTCGCTGACGCCCGGCTTCAATCGACCCAGCACCCTCAGGAAATTCATGGTGCGCCGGCTCTGTGCATTGCCCGGGGTGAACGTCGGAACCCAGGCCTGAACGTCATCCGGAAACGCAAAGCTCGGCTCGGCTACACCGACGACACGAACGGTTTCGTCATTCAGACGGATGTCGCGACCGATCACATCGGCTTTTGCCGCAAATCGGCTGCGCCACAGACGATCGCTGAGAACGACGACCTGAACGTTGTGGTTCTCCTCATCTTCACTCCAGCTGCGGCCGAGAGCCAGCGGCTGACTGAAGACATCCCAGAATCCCGGGGTCACCTTGTAGATTGAAAGACGTTGCGCGTCTCCATTGCCATTGCCGGCCAAGTTCATCGTTTCCGGCACATAGGCGCCGATCGCCGAAAAAGCGTCTTTGGTCCGATCACGCCATTCATCGAACACCGGCACCGAGGCTGTCCCCTGCACGGAAGAGCCCATCTCGCGCTTGATGCGAACGATGTGCTCGGCATCCTGAAATGGCAACGGCTTGAGCAGCACGGCGTCATAAACGCTGAAGATCGCCGTGACCGCGCCGATGCCGAGCGTCATGGTCAGCACCGCCGTGAGAAAAAATCCCGGCTGCGTGCGCAGGCTGCGCAACGCGTGGCGCAAGTCGTCGAACAACGTGGTCATGGGACGACAGGTTCGCTACGCACCGGTCGAATCAGTCGCTGATCCTCCTCATGGCGCAGGCGATGCATGGTTTCCTCATCGACCACCCGGCCGTCGAACATGAAGATCTTGCGATCAGCGAACTCGGCGTAGCGCGGATCGTGGGTGACCATGCAGATCGTCGAACCGGCCTTGTGCAGTTCGTCGAGCAAGGTCATGACCGCTTCACCGTTCTTGGAATCGAGATTGCCAGTCGGTTCGTCGGCAAGCAGGATCGAGGGTGAGCCGACCAAAGCGCGAGCCACCGCAACCCGCTGCTGCTGACCGCCGGAAAGTTGTGCCGGATAGTGTTTGACACGATGCGCCATGCCGACGCGTTCGAGGGCGGAAACCGCCCGATCACGTCGTTCTGCCTTGGATACGCCATCGCGGTAGGTCAGCGGCAATTCGACGTTTTCGAAAACGCTCAGATCACCAATCAGGTTGAAGGCCTGGAAGACGAAACCGATTTCCTGATTGCGGATTGCCGCGCGTTCACTCGCGCCGATGTCGGCGACTTCGCGATTGTTCAACGTGTAGCGGCCTTCGGTCGGTGTATCGAGCAGACCGAGAATGGCCAGCAAGGTCGACTTGCCGCAACCGGATGGGCCGGTGATCGAGACGTATTCGCCCTTGGCAATATCGATGTGTACGCCGGCCAGCGCGTGGGTTTCGACCTCGTCGGTGAGGAACACCTTCTGGATATTGTCGAGATGGATCAGCGTGTTGTAGTTTGCGGTCATGGGTAACTGCCCTGCGATTCGAATAGCGGCTAGTGCGTGATTTCTGTCGGAAGCGGCTTCAGCCGCGATGCTCATTTTCATCCAACGAGGAAGAGCATCGCGGCTGAAGCCGCTTCCTACGAAGGATTGTTGTCGATGTTCACACCATGTCAGTTAAGACGAATCCGGTCGCTCTGGTCGTAAGCACTCGTATCGGAAAGAATCACACGGTCACCCACATTGAGACCGTTGCGGATCTCGATCAGATTGACCGAGCTGCGCCCGAGCTGCACCGGTACGCGAGCGGCGACCCCATCGGCGTCGACCTTGAACAATCGCACTTCGGAATCAGGCTGTCCGAAAGCAGGGCGCCCGACATAGAGCACATCGGCCAGACGCTCGATCTCGATGGTGCCGTCCACCGACAGATCGGGGCGTGCGCCTGCGGGCAGTTTGCCATCCAGCTCGACATCAACCTGCACGGTTCCATTCTGCACGGCGGGATCGACGCGCAGCACCTTGCCATCGACGATGCCGTTGCGTGTGTCGATGCGGGCGGGCTGACCGATGACGATGTCCTTTGCCTGGGTTTCGGCAATGCGCAGCTCGGCCATCAAGTCGCCGGGACGCGCAACGCGAGCCAAATTGCTGCCGGCGGCGACCTGCTGACCCTCTTCGACCGGCACGCGCTGCAGGATGCCGGCAATGCCAGCGCGCACCTTGAGCCCATCGGCCTGGCGCTGGCGCAAGTCGCGCGTGTTCGCCAGTTGATCGAGACGGGCCTTTTCGGCGGCCAGTTGGGCGCTGATGTTGCGGCGGAATTCGTCGACGCGCTGTTGCTCGATGTCGACGCGATACTTGAGCTGTTCGAGCACGACCAGGCTTTTCTTGTATTGCACGGCCGGGATGATGCCCTTCTCGGCAACGGTCTTTTCCGATTCGGCCTGCATGCGCGCCGTTTCGTAGTCGGTTTTGGCTTGCGCCTGCGCGGCCTGCTGATCGAGGAGACGCGATTGCAGTTCAGTGCGCTTGGCGGCGAGATCCGACTGCGCGGCAGTCAAGGCCGCCATGGCTGCGAGGAGTTGATCGTCGACTTCGGGATTGCTGAGTTCAAGGATCACCGTATCGGCTTCGACCTCGGCACCCGGCTTGACCAGAATCCGCTCGACGCGTGCCGAGGTTTCCGCAGCGATCCAGCGGATCTCCTTTGGCACCAGGGTTCCTGGGCCGCGCACCTCACGAAGGAGCTCCCCGCGCTTGACCGTGTCGACCAGCACACTGCTGCGCTCGACCGAGGGCATGGCAGGGCCGAGGGCCATGATGCCGATGGCACCTGCGATGACAAGAATTCCGAGGCCCGTTCCGATCAGGAGCTGGCGGCGGCGTTTGCGTTGCTTGAGTTCGGGGCGGGCGATATCCATGCCCCATGTTCAGCACAAGCTGTGCCAAGCCCCTGCTGCGAGCATATGTCTCTGTTTATATGGATTAAATTCTCGAACCTACCCGCCAGAGTCGATCCAAAGTGTCCGCTGGCGAACACCCGATCTTCGTCATCGTTCACGGCCCGAACACTCCGAACACCTGTCGTGAGAGCGTCGATCATTCAATCGAATCGTCATCTCAGCGAATGAAGTGACTCGTATGTGAACGTGAAGAATAGGCACGACGGCTTGGAATCTGTCGATAGTCGTGTCGGCCGTGCGGACAGCTCGCTGTTCGACCTCAATGTGGAGCCCTACCTCAAAACTGGATCACGGAACCGAACGGCGTCAGGGACCGACTCACGGCAAGTTCGGATCCCTCACCCCTCGTGGCAGCGCCTAACCATCACCTGCGTAATCATTGAGCAGGTGATGGTCCATTCGACACCTTCACGTCTGGATCAGATGCGCCCCATCAACAGCAGCACGATGATGATGACAACGACGAGACCAAGACCTCCGCTGGGTCCGTAGCCCCAGCTTCGACTGTGGCCCCAGGTCGGCAACGCGCCGACCAGCAAAAGAATCAAAACGATCAGGATAATGGTCGAAAGTGTCATGGCGAAACTCCTGTGGACGGAAACCCCGTTTCGGGGTGATGGGAGCATGGATTCTCGAATTTGACAGAGACCACACACGGCGTTGGGCGCCGGCTCAAGCCAGATACACATCAGAATTTACGTGCTGCCCCGAACACAGCATTAGCTCCAGCCACGTGAACGCGCCCTGTATTTTCTGAAAATTACGAAATCAGCTCCGTCTTCGGCCATTCAATGCCTCTGGCAATCGACCCCTGCAACGTCAGCCATTTTTAAGCCTGGCGCAAAGTGGTCACTGTCAAGAACTTGCTGCACGCTTCGCGTCCGGCTCATCCGCGAGCAGGTTGGCGCATGCCAAAGTCCGGCTGCAAGGCGCGTGCTATCCACAGAGGAATCTCGCGTCGTAAAAATACCAAACGGATCAAGACCATGAAATTTCCACGTGTCGTCAATCCGCTGTTTGCCGCAACACTGGCGATCGTATCCATCGCCGCATTCGCCGAATCTCCGGGCATGACAACGAACAACGAAGTTGCGCCGGAATGGACCAAGGCTGACACCAATCACGACGGGTTCCTCACGAGGGACGAACTGGTTCCGTTCTCGAATCTGGTTCACCACTTCGACAAGATTGATTCAGATGCCGACATGAAGGTCTCCGAGTCCGAATACAGGTCCTGGATGGGACGCGAACGCAGCAATAAATAGTGGCATGTCGAGCTGGCGCAGCCGGGCAGGCAATCGCCGCGGGTAATTCAGGCCTTGTCATTGTTATCGTCCAGCTTTCGGCAAAGACTCGACCTTTATCGGTTGGTTGGAGCCTCTGAATCTGTGGTCCTTGTACTCGCAAGCGGAGTCAGCGAGTGGCAAAACCGCCATCATCCAGATCCAGGTGGCGCGTGCTTCTATCGCTTGTGCAGCGGCGGGCACGACGGATGGTTCATCGGCGCGACTGCGCAACCGCAGCAGGGCGAGTGGGCTCGCGATCAATGCAATCGGATGCATTACCCTCTCCCGGCCTCGTATCGACAATGGAAACCAACTCATTGCGAGTGACCATCAAAGCCGTTTTTAAATACTAGTAATTTCCTGCACACTTACTTTTATCCGAGCGCGGTCAACCCGCTCTGGTCATTTTGCTGATAAAGCGGGATCATGCCGGTTACCGCTGCAGATGAGCCGTGCCATAGACTCATCGAACCGTTGCCGGAGCCAGCCGCCGTCATGACCTCGATCCATCCGACCATTGGCAGCCTGTTGCGCGCGTTGCGCGCACGCAACGACTGGACTCTCAAGGAAATGAGTGAGCGCTGCGCAATTCCACTGTCAACGCTCTCGAAGGTCGAACACGACCGCCTCACCCTGACCTACGACAAGCTGCTCCAGATCAGTCAACGTCTCGGCATGCGCATGTCGGATCTGTTCGCTGAAGCCAATGCAACTGCCGAACCACCCATTACCGCGCGTCGCAGCATTGGTCGCACCGAGGACTCGATCCGGGTCAAGACATCGAACTACGACTACTACTACCTGTGCCCCGAACTGCGTCGCAAGCGCATGATCCCCGTGCTCACGCGTGTGCGCGCCAAGAGCCTCGCCGAGTTCGGCGAACTCGTTCGCCATTCCGGCGAGGAATACATCCACGTTCTCGAAGGTGCCGCCGAGGTGCATACGGAGTTCTACGATCCGATCGTGCTCCAGACCGGTGAATCGATCTATCTCGACTCGAACATGGGCCACGCCTATACCGTAGCCGCGGGCCATGAGGAAGTCCTGCTTCTGGGAATCTGCTCAAGCCCGGATGAACAATTGCTCGAGGACTTGCTCAATCTCCATGGCAACGAACAAGTCGCTCCGGAAAGTCGGACTCGTCGACTGGAAACGCCCGCCAGCGAAGAACCCAGAGCGACACCCATCGACAAGCGCCGGATCAATCGCGATCAAGCCAGCGCGACGAAAACCAAGGGAAAACGCGGCAAATAGAAGCGGCGCCGAGCAAGCACGGACGATCCGGGATTCTTGCGCAGAGCCGACTCAACCGCCAGCAAGACGCGCAATCGCCTCCGGAATCTGGCTTGCCTCGTCGACTTGCACGACACGCGCATCATCGAGGGCGAAATCAGGATCGGTTTCGAGCAACCAAGTCGAGTGGTATGGCATGTAGACGCCACGGCCACCGAGTTCGAGCACCGGTGCAATATCCGATACCAGCGAGTTGCCGACCATGATGAAGGATTCGCCGGTGAGTCCGAATTCACCGAGCACGCGCGCATAGGCGCGGGGACTTTTTTCCGACACGATCTCGATGCGCTGGAACAGATCAGCGAGACATGAACGCTCAACCTTGGCTTGCTGGTGGATCAAATCGCCCTTGGTGATCAGCACGATTCGGTATTTCGCAGCAACCGTCTCGACCGCCTCGCGGATACCGGGCAGCAATTCAACCGGATGGGCGAGGACCTCCTTGCCGATGCCGAGCATTCGGTGAAGGTCGGCGGAACTGATCAGGCCACCCGTGATGGCGAACGCCGCCTCGATCATCGACAGGGTCATGCCCTTGGCACCATAGCCAAACGCATGGATGTTGCTGGCCTCGATGGCAAGCAGGCGTTCGTGCACGCGCGCATCGGCCAGATCGACATAAGAGCCGACGATGCGCTCGAAGGCGGCCTGCGCGGCGTCGTAGAAATCCTGACTCTGCCAAAGCGTGTCGTCGCCATCGAATCCGATCAGCTCAATCATCGACGGCAACTCCCGATGGACTCGCGTGTGTTGACACGTTGGCCGGCACTGGGCTGTCTGCGGCAAGTTTTGATGCGATCATTGAAACCGCCACCACTCGATTGCGGCCCTGCTGCTTGGCGGCGTACATGGCGACATCGACGGCACCGTACAAGCCATCATCGTCGCGATGGCTTTCCGCATCGAACCGGCCAACACCAATGCTGACGGTGACCGGCACCGCGATCCCGGCGCAGACAACCGGTTGCGCCTGCAGGGCTTCGCGAAATGCTTCCACGCGGATCATTGCCGAAACTTCATCGACATCACGCAAGATCAAGCCGAACTCCTCTCCGCCGGTGCGTGCAACCATGACATCGGATCCCTTGAACGCGCTTTCGAGGCGACGCGCGAGATGCCTGAGCACCTCGTCGCCGATGACATGTCCGTGGCGATCGTTGATCAGCTTGAAGTGATCGATATCAAGCAGGGCCAACGATACGCCGGCACCCTCCAACCACTGCGCCTCTCGCACCTGGGCGTTGAGGGTCTCGGTAAACGTGCGCCGGTTGCACAATCCGGTCAGGGCGTCGGTGCGGCTGAGCAACTCGTACTTGTCGCGCTGGTTGCGCAGTGCTTCGTCGAGATCGAGACGACGGCGGTAATCCTTGCGTGATCGAAAGGTCGCCGCCGTCAGGTAGAACGCATAGAACACCATCGCGAGGCCTGGTACCCGCATCGCGGGGTCAAGCCCGAGCAGCACCAGGGTGGGAACAAACAAGATCAGGATGCCGCCGATCGAGAAACGCATCAGCGACGTATAGAGATGGCCAAAAACAGTCGCAAATGCCAGCGTGCCAAACAGCGAAACGCATTTCAGCAGGGGTTCGATTTCGCGATCGATCAGGATCCAGCTCTGCACGAGCGCCCAGATCACAGCGCTTGAAAGCGCCACAACGCTGTAGCGCGTGATCCAGCGCTGCTGCACATCCGTCCCAGCCAACTCGGCCGGCGGTGACATCCACCAGCGCACCACCGCTGCGACAACGAGGGATAGAGCCACCAGAGCGGTGGCCAAGACATGCCGACGGTAAATCCCGGTGACATAGACCAGCGGCGGAAACCCGATCAGATACAGGAACCCGCCCATAGCGGAACGAGCATAGGTATCCGACACCCGCGTCGCCAACCTGCGCAGGGCACGACGATGAGCTTCGGCTTCCGTTGGCGTAGCGGTCATCCTGTCCTCCCCCCGCGGCCAGACAACAATGCAAACAGGCAATCGTCGCATATTCGGGGTAGTCAGGTATCCCCATCACGCACCCGTTCACAATTCGGGAGAAGTACGTTTCAGCGCGATCGGCGCAGGCTGCACGAGCCCTGCGCCCATCGCGACGCCGTCAATCCGCATCGGTTGCGTAATCAATGACGCATGTCGTCAAGGTCATGGTTTCCAGTCGGGAACGCGTCCCGGCGTCCACGGCGCCCCGGCAGCGTCCGCCTCGCTTTCGAGCGTGGCCAGATCGTTGAGGATCAGGCTGCGTAGCCGGATCAGGAGCGGACCAAACTGCTGCGCAGCTATCGCGTAGTTCTGTCGATGCGTCGTGGTTGTGTCGGCACTTGAGTTCCATTGTCCGTAGACGATCTGATTGATCCGATCAACGATCGAAGGCGGTGTCGGCTCGCCGCGTCGCGCCAGCACCCCGTCACCACTCAAGGTGATCTGAAGATCCTTGAGCTGAGTCTCGATCGCGCGCATACGGATGCCAAGTGACGGGTCGGCGCGCGGCGTATCTTCGAGCGCCTTCTTCAGGTGGTTGATTCGCGCCTGCGCTTCGGCGGTGGCATTCACCGCACCCAGTGCCGCCCGCTGCAACTGTCCGCTCTTTATCTGGAAGGCCAGCAAGGCGTCGCGATCCGCCGGTGGCAAGGTGTCGCCACCGAGCGGTGTCGCCTCGAATTCCTGTGCTTCACCAAACGCTTCGAGCTTGCCATCCGCGCGCACGGCCAGCGCAACCCGGTAGCGGCCCGGAGCGACCAGCGGTCCGACCGGCTCTGGATCCCAAGGGGCCCGATCGAGCTCAGGTTTGAGGTTGGTGGGCACCGAGGCCGGATAGCGCAGATCCCAGACGACACGCTGCGCGCCTGCCTTGGCCGGGCCTTCCACCCGACGCACGACATTGCCATCCGAATCGGTGACGGTCAGGATCACGACGGGTGGCTCTTCGCGATCTTCCTGTTTGAGAGCCTCCCAAGTGGGATACGGCGTGTCCTCGCCCTTCTTGATGCGTTCCTTCTCGGCATCCTGGCGGGTCTGGGCGCGGGTCTTCAACTCCTCGCGCAGGTAGTAGGTGAATACCGCGCCCACCGGCGGATTCGGTGCAACATAGAATTGATCGCCGTTGAATCCCTGCCCGCTGCCACCAAACGGTGCGGACTGCGCATAGGTCGATGCGCGCTTGACTGGAAAAAGCATCGCCTTCGTGGCCAGCGTCGCATCACTGATTGCGCGCAGCGGCGAGTAATCATCGAGGACATAAAAGCCGCGCCCATAGCTCGCCGCAACGAGATCGTTCTCGCGTTGCTGGATAGCCAGATCGCTGATCCGGATTGTCGGCAAGCCGCCCTTCAGCTGGATCCAGCGGCGGCCGCGGTCGGGGCTGAAGTACAGGCCGAACTCGGTGCCGGCAAAGAGCAGATCCGGCTTCACATGATCCTCGACCACGGCGTACACCGAGCCACGCTCGGGCAGGCCTTGGGTGATCGCAGTCCAGCTGCGACCGAGATCAGTGCTGCGCAACAGATACGGTTTGAAATCACCCTGCTTGTGGTTGTCGAAAGCAGCGTAAAGCGTGTTTGCATCGTGCTGTGAAAACAGCACACGCGACACATAACTGCGCTCGGGCACGCCCGGGAAACGCTCGATGCGACGCCAGGATCCGCCGCCATCGGTGCTGATCTGGATCAGGCCATCATCGGTACCGATGGCAAGCTGTCCTTCGACCTTGCTGCTCTCGGCAAGCGCGACGATATTGCCGTAGAACGACGTCGAGGTGTTCTTGGCGATTGAATCCACCCCCCAGACGCGGCCCATCATCGGCAAGGTATTGCGGTCGATCTGACGGGTCAGGTCAGCACTGACCGCATTCCAGGTGTTGCCGCGATCATCGCTGCGAAACAGCCGTTGCGCCGCGAAGTACAGACGCGTTGGCTGGTGCGGACTGACGATCAGCGGCGAATCCCAGTTCCAGCGCAACGGCGCATCGTCAATGCCGGGCTGTGGCTGGATATCCACCGCTTCGCCGGTGCGCCGGTCAAAGCGCACCAGTCCGCCATTCTGTGACTCGGCATACACCGTATTCGGATCGACCGGATCGATCACCGTCTGGAAGCCATCACCTTCCTGGGTGATGAACCAATCCGAATTGACGATGCCGTTCTTGCTGCGCGTGCGCGACGGCCCGCCAACCGAATTGTTGTCCTGGGTGCCGCCATAGATCGAGTAGAACGGCAGGCCGTTGTCGAGGCCGACCCGATAAAATTGGGATAGCGGGAGATTGTCGAACCACTCCCAGGTCGCGCCACGATCGAAGCTCTGGTAGACGCCGCCATCACAGCCGGCAAGCAGATGTCGCGGGTTGGCCGGATCGATCCACAGCACATGGTTGTCGACATGCTTGTGCTTCTCGCCGACGCGCCGCATGGTCTTGCCGCCGTCGTCGCTGACATTCATCCAGGTGTCCATCGCATAGAAGCGATCGACCGCCTGCGGATCGGCGAACAGCTTGTTGTAGTACTGGCCGCTGCTCGGAAGATAGTCGGAGCGCTTCTCCCAGTTTTCACCTGCATCCGTTGAACGGTAGATGCCGCCGTCCTTGCCGGCCGCATCCATCACCGCATAGATCGTGTCGGGATCGGGGGGGGATATGGCCAGGCCAATGCGGCCGATATCACCCTTCGGCAAACCATTGCTGATCTTGCGCCAAGTCTTGCCAGCATCGGTAGATTTGCGCAGGCCCGATTCGGGTCCGCCGTTGATCACCGTCCAAACGTTGCGTCGACGCTGATAGGTCGAGGCCAACATCACATCCGAGTCGCGTGGATCCAGATGCACCTCGGTGACGCCGGTGTTCTCAGATGTCTCGAACGCCTTGCTCCAGGTCTTGCCGGCATCGCGCGTGACGAAAAGTCCGCGATCACCACCGGCCGACCACAAGGGACCTTGCGCAGCAACCCAGACCACGTTGGAATCACGCGGATCGACGACGATCTGCGAGATGTGCTCGGACTGCTTTAGGCCCATGTTCTGCCAGGTGGTGCCGCCATCCAGCGAGCGGTACACGCCATCGCCATAGGAAACGCTGCGCTGCGAATTGTTCTCGCCGCTGCCCAGCCAGATCACCAGCGGATTGTTCGGATCGATCGTCACGCAGCCCAGCGAATACGATCCCTGATCGTCGAAGATCGGTTTCCAGGTTGTGCCGGCATTGATCGTCTTCCACAAGCCGCCGCTCGCCGCCGCCACGTACCAGGTCGACTTGTCCTTCGTATTCACCGCCAGATCGGCAATGCGCCCGGAAACCATGGCCGGGCCGATGCCACGCATTTCGAGGCCGCTGAAGGTGTCCGCCTTCATTGGGCCCTTATCGTTCTTCTTTTCGGTTTCGGCGGCCAGAAGAGCCGGCGCGATCGCCATCAGGGAGAGGCCGAGAGCCGCCAGACGCAACCTCGGGAACAGTGAAGGAATCGTGCGCACAGAGCGTGCTCCGCCAGGGAAGGATGGTCCAAGCATACGGGAGGCGGACAATGGCGTGCCTGTGTCACTCGACACCCCCAACGACCACTTTCGCAGGTATCATTCGCACCGTTAAACGCGGTGGGAGAAGCGAGTCAAATCGCTGCCGAAGGCGCAACGCCCGTAATCGCTCAGGCCCCCGATACCTCCGCGCGCAGACAACTCTGGAGAGACCGGCTGCCGACATCAGGCACGAACCGGCGCCGAAGGGGCAAGAGGCAGACCATCGCTTCCAAACTCTCAGGCAAAAGGACAGAGGGGCGCCCGGCGTGCGGCTTCGCGCGCGATCTTTGGACGCCCTCATCATGAACCAGACTGCCTCGCCTTCCTTGCGCGATCTCGAAAACCACGCTGCATTCGTTGAGCGCCATATCGGCCCGAACGATGCCGAGATCGCGTCCATGCTCAAGCTCCTCGGTCATGATTCGCTCGAAGCGATGACCGATGCCATCGTGCCCGGCAAGATCAAATCACCTGCGCCACTGGCCCTGCCTGCGGCGATCACTGAAGTCGACGCGCTGGCGAAGATCCGCGCGATTGCAGACAAGAACGAAGTCTTGCGCAGCTTCATCGGCCAAGGCTATTACGGCACGCATACGCCGAACGTCATCCTGCGCAAC
>JBDTCQ010000086.1:0-10418 GCA_039923515.1 Dokdonella sp. | reverse complement strand
ATTGCTGGTCGAGCCCGGTGATCAGGCTGAGCGAATCACCCCAGCGCCAGGTGGTCGCCACGCGGCCCCCGGTCGTGCGCCGGTCAACATTCGAGGCCATCGGCATCGGCATCGAACCGTGTGGATCCGGATCACGCAGGGTGTAGTTATTCATGACATGGTCGGCGTAGTTGCTGAATACGCTGGCCTCGATCGCATCCAGCACACCACCGATGCGGACCTGCTCAAAACGCAGCACGCCACTCTCGCGCTTGAACTGCGATCCATCCATGCCACGTCCGGCGTAACGCGCCTCGCCGTCGCCCGCGCCGATCGACGCAACCAGACGGGTATCCGAATCCGGCGTCCAGGCAGCCTCAACATCGGCATTCCATTTCATCCAGCGCGAAGGCACGGTGTTGCCATCAGCATCTTCGTAGTCATCCTGTTCGGAGTGGTTGGCGGTCATGCGCACATAGCCGTTCGGCGCACCACCGGCCACATCGATGACCTGATCATTTCGACCCCATGAACCAGCCAGCAAGCCCGCATAGCCGCGCCATCCGGCTTGTTCGAAACGCTCTGTATTGCGCTCGAAACGCACCGTGCCAGCCGATGAGCCAGGACCCCAGATGACCGTTTCAGGACCCTTGATGACGACGAGTTTGTCGTAGGTTTCCGGCGACACATAGGACATCGGGTTGTCCATGCGCATCGGGCAAGCGCCAAGCATCTCGCTGTCATTCGTCAACAGCTTGAGCCGCGAACCGAACATCCCGCGCAATACCGGATCACCGTTGGTGCCACCGTTGCGGATCGCAGAGAATCCAGGAATCGTCTTCAGATAGTCGGTGCCGTCACTGGCCGGCACGGGCTGACGCGGCGTCTTTGGATCGAGCTCGAACGTCAGCGGCGAAGTCTGCGCCGCCGAGGTGACGACAACCGGCTCAAAACGCGTATCCACATCAGGATCGGGCGCCGGCACGGGCAGGGTGGCGAATACGGGAGCACTGGCCAGAACCGATGCCAGACCAACACAGAGGGCTTTGCGCTTCAACACGGGAACTTCCCAAATCAAAGAGCGCAATTGACCACGCGGTAGCGCATTTCGGATGTGACCGACGGTCGCAGGGATGCCCATCAAGCATCCGAGGGGCTCGACAGATCTTCGTAGGAAGCGGCTTCAGTAGCGATGCTTTTTTCAACCGCTCGTAATTGACAGCATCGCGGCTGAAGCCGCTTCTTACGGGGGAATTGGGTTGGGATCCCGAATAGTGCGCAACCGCTTAGACTGGCGCATCACCGGCTTGGCGAGCCATCAACGGAGAACTCGATGGACGAATTCATGCAAGCGGCAATTGACGAAGCCAAGACTGGACTCGCCGAGGGCGGAATCCCGATCGGCTCGGTGATCGTCCATCAGGGTCGCATCATCGGTCGCGGACACAATCGTCGTGTGCAGCAAGGCAGTGTCGTCCTGCACGGGGAAATGGATGCGTTTGAGAACGCCGGCCGCCAGCCCGCCAGCGTCTATCGCGAGTGTGTGCTGTACACGACCTTGTCGCCATGCCCGATGTGCAGCGGCGCAATTCTGCTGTACGGAATCCCCAGGGTCATCATTGGCGAAAACCGCACGTTCACGGGCGAGGAGGAACTCCTGCGCCAACGTGGCCTTCAGGTCGAAGCACTCCAGGATCAAACCTGCATCGATCTGATGCGTCAGTTCATCACCGACCAACCAGCTTTGTGGAACGAAGATATCGGCACCTGACCGGAACGCGAGTGCATCCCGGAGCAATGTGGGCGTCGGCTTCAGAAGTCACCGAAGTCATTTCCGTCGAGGCGACGCTATGGACTGCGTTGGGCGGGTAGATGTCGCCGAACGCCAAGAAGCGATCTTGAATGCCCAGCGTCATCCATATTTGATTTGACATAATATGCATTGTGCATCGATTCGACAGGATCCCTTGGCTCGCGTTCGTTGGCATGAAATTCGCTAGTTTCAGGGATATACATCGGTCGACTGCAGCAAAGCACCCCATGGACCATCGTTCCCGGCGCACCACATGGACAGATGATCACGATGCTGATTGGAATACGCCGGTCATCTCATCGCGCCGATCGATCGTTGGCAACGAACAATCCATCAGATCGAAAATCGGAACGATCATCATGATCGTCGGCGCACTGATAGCCCACGGCGCACTCGGCTATTTCGGTTACCGTTGGATCAGGAGTCAATCGGCTCCGGTATTTCCAGCCACTGACGTGAATGCGACAACAATTGCCACGCCTGGTCAGTACCTGCCACCTGTTCTGCGCAAACAGGTGGCGCCGAAGGAACCAATGACTGGCATGCTGCACTGGAGTCGACGCGACGGAATGAGCACAAAACCCGGTCCACAAGACAACTGGAAGTGTGCGGGCGGTTACTACTACTTAACGACAACGGGCACCAACGGGTCGACGGTCATCGAGCTAGTGAAGGAAAACAATCGCCCCTTGCGCTGCAAAGGATGACGGGATCTCCATGCGCCCAATCGGCGGTCAACATATGCTGAACTTCCTGACCGGCGAGCCACAACGACCGGAAACTCTCGCCAGCCCGACTCAACGGCGCACGAGGATCAACAAAAACCTCATGCACTCGAGGAAGAAGCGTTGAGCATAGCTTCCGCTTCGCGCTTGCCCATGCCACGAATCGATGCCAGTTTCTCAAGCTGGGCTCGTCTCGGGACGGATTTTCCGGTCTGCCAGTTGTAAATGCTCTGAGGACTCACACCGAGCAAGGCGGCGAGCTGCTCGACTGTGATGCCCAGGCGTTTGCGCAAGGTTGCAAGGCCCTTGGCTACAAAGCGAAGCTTTCGATCTTCATCGGTCGATTCCTGAGCCGGTGTCGGGATTTGCTTTTGAAGCTTCTGGTTCTGTCGCTCAAGGACCACAAGTCGGCGCTTCAAATCCGCAATATCGCTTCGATATCGGGCAGAGGCGCTCCTCATGGGATCGAGTTGCGAGCGCAGCTCTTTTTTACAAAGCCGGGTGATTTCGTCCTTTAGAACAGAGGCAATACTAGGCATACGGATCACTCCATTTTCGAGATAACTGTTCGCAGGATATAGAAGAACGAAGCCACCCGGCAGCGAATCGGCAAGGTCCGTTCCTGAGTTCGACTATTTGGGGTTGGTGACACGGCGCTGATCTTTGGGTTTACTGGGGCGCTTTGAGGAAGTGCGTTTGACGGCAGCGTCTCGGCTCCGAAGCTGGAGGTGGAGTTGTTTGATTTCTTTCTCCAACCCTTCGATTCAGGCCGCCCAGCCGCTGTCCGCTGCGATAAACTTCAATGACCAGGCACTACCCTGCGGGTCATATACCGGCAGAAATGGTTCGTTTGAACCCATTCCACGTTGTAGACTGCTGCGTTACGAAAGCAGCCAATCGTGAGAGCGAACATGGATTTGTCGGCGGTCAGTTGGCTGCGCGCCGGAGTTCCAGTAAATTCAGTGTGTCGGTAGGCGTTTGATTCATCCATCCATTCATTCATCACGCGGGAAAAATCATGGCGACGAAGAAGACAACCAAGAGCAAGCCGGCTTCCAAGGCAGCAGCGACTGTTTCGCACAAGCCAATCAAGGAAGCCCTGAACAAATCAGGCCTGGTGGCTCACATCAGTGAGGCAAGCGGCGTGATTGCCAAAGACGTGCGTGCTGTTATGGCCGCGCTGGAAGCGGCGGTTGCTGGATCCATTCACAAGAAGGGATCGGGTTCATTCACACTGCCGGGGCTGCTGAAAATCACCGTGGTCAGCTTGCCGGCACAACCAAAGCGCAAGGGCATCAACCCCTTCACGAAACTGGAGCAGGTGTTCGCAGCCAAGCCAGCCAGAACGAAGGTCAAGGTCCGCCCGCTCAAGAAGCTGAAGGATGCGGCGGCCTGAGGTCGCACGCTTAAAATCCGCCATGATGATCCGTCCTGAAGCACTCACGGCCGGATAGTCAGGCTTGCAACACACGACGTCCATGACTTGGCGTCGCAGCTCCTTTTGACTGGAGCGCTCGCGTAACTGCCGCTCACGAGCGGCAGTTACGAGTCGAACAGCGACTATCAAGCAACAGTCGCCAACCCGCCGAACGACGATCGCCGACTCGCTCTCGTTTACCAGCCAATTGTGGGTATTCGTTAGTCTTAATGCCCTGCTCTATCGGACCGATTGGTTCAATTTCCAACCAAATTGCGCTGCAAGTAAGTGCGTCGGCACAAAGACCCAGCGCAGATCAGCACGCATCCCCGGAAAAAAGTTCAGGGCATCGGGCGGATGCTGCAGCGCATGCGAAAACGGACGCGTCGCCAACGTTGACTCCAGATCAGCCTGCAACAGCCGAGGGCTCCGATCTCTATGCCCGTAGCGTGCCATCCATGAATTCCGCTTGTCTGTATGCGCTATCTGCAGCAAGATCGACGGAGTTTTCTTGCAGCCTTGCCAGGTGTGATGAGTAAGAATCCGTGGCTGTTACCTGCCCTGCTCGCAGCGCTCGCCGGCTGGGGGCCCTCGTTGGCACGGGCGCAACCGATGGAGTTCACGCCTCAGAATGGCTTTGACGGTGAAAGTGAAGGCCAGGGATCGTTAAGGCTGTTCCTCGGAAAGCCACGTCCATTTCACGTCACGAGCCGCGGAAGCATCCAGAGTGACGGAACATTTCGCCTCGAGCAAACGATCAACTTTCGGGGTGATACGCCACACGAGCGTTTCTGGATCCTCGAAGCGACTGGACCCAAGCACTACGCAGCCACGCTCAGTGACGCTGCCGGGCCCGTTCGTGGCGTGACGTCGGGATCCCATCTTTCACTGCATTACCGGGTCAAAGGCCCGCTTGTCATGCACCAGGAGCTGGAACTCTCTCCTGACGGAAAAACGATCGACAACGTAGGCGTCATCACTGTTTTTGGCATTCCAGTGGGCCGGCTGCACGAGACAATTAGACGTTCAGTAGCCGATATCAAACCGGGCAATTTGAAGGAAGAGTGACGCCTCATTCGACTTGTTTTACATCCTGACCCGACTGTCCCGGTGCCCCCCTGGGCGGTGGACCATTGCTCAACCCGATCGTCGATGAGTGGCCCTCAAGGTTGACGAGGGATCGAAAGCAGCACAAACCCGGGATGCTTTTTGCGACCGCAAGAGCGCACAGCTATTTCTTCAGTTTAGTTTGGCACCGCAAGCATTAGCCCCCTACACTGCCCTTCTTTCCGAGCCCGAGAGTCTGAATGTCCAGCTACGTTGAAGGTGCGTTGGTCAAGGACGAGCGAATCGTCCACTCAGGTCACATCAGCCTCTGGTCCATGTGGCATTTGATCGCGCTGGGAATCGTTCTGTTGCCCGCATTCGGTCTGGGACTGATTTTCCTCATCATGGCTTACGTGCGCTACAACTCCACCGAGTTGGCGGTCACCACGAAGCGAGTGATCGTCAAGCACGGCTTCATTCGTCGCGAGACTGTAGAGATCAACATGAGCAAGGTTGAAAGCATTCAAGTCAACCAAGGCGTTCTCGGCCGGATGTTCGATTTCGGCACGCTGATCATTTCTGGCACGGGCACGTCGCACGCACCCATCGCTGGCGTCTCCGCCCCGATGGCCTTCCGTAAAGCGTTTATCGAGGCTCAAGAGGGCGATAAAGGCGACGTCTAGCGATTCGGTCATGCGGCCTTGGCTATGGCCACATCAAGTCAAAGGGTTATAGTGAAGGGGGACAGGTTTACAAGGCTCATTGCTAGGTAGTGCTCCTTTCGAAGGAATGGACTCGGGAGTATTGGTCTGTGTTGAACTACATGTTTTTGCTGCTTTTGGTCGGATTGTCGGCTGTTTTTTTCATGTACCGGAATCAGCGTGCACGCCGACGAAGGTTTCGCGAGTTCGCCACGACGGCCGCTCGCACTCTGCAGCTGGAGACCTGTGGCGGCATCCGTCCTACCAGCCTGTATGAGTACCTTCTTGCACTTGCAATGGCGCTTCGTACACAGGCAATTCTCCGCAATCTCCGGCTGCACCCTGGCGAATTCGAACAGGTTGTAACCGATTCCATCGAGTCAGCCTATTTGTTCAAGAATGAGCACTCCGACAAAGATGTGGCAAGAGGCTCACTTTCTCTTTTTGCATCCTGCCTTGATGCCATCGTGAGCAAAACCCTGTCCGGCGAACCATCTCTGGGAGATGAGGGAAATTTCGTTGGCACAGCGGGTGCGATCGCCATGCTCGCGAGCGTTGGCTGGCATGCAGACTCAAACGCGGATATGGTCCGCTGCGCGCTGACGGAAGCCTCTGTAGCCGACGGCGTGGCCGAATACTGGCGCTCAAGCGATAAAGCCTATAGAGACCGTGTCGAACGGTCGTTCGAGCGCGTCTTTCGCATCGCCCTGGATCCCGCTGCCGCAGCGGACGTCAGCCACAAGGCGTTCTCGGATTTGCGCATCGCGAGTCAGGGTGCAGCTTCGACACTCGGGCGATCGAAAAGGCCGAATGAAGCAGAAAGTGCAACCTGATTCGAAATTCTCGAAATTCTCGGCCTGTGGCTGGGACGCCGGCGCATTCATCGGCGTGCGGCTGACGGCTTTACGGTGCATGGGGTTCAGGCTGAGGCCGTTGTTGATCGTGGTGCTGTTCGGTTTTGTGAGCGCTCCCGTTGCTGCGGTCGATATCGCGGTGCGCGATTCACAGACCGGTGCACCGATAGAGGCGAGACTGACAGCGAATCCACTGTCCGATCCTTCCGCCACTGTGGCAACACAAACGCTTGCAGGTGGGAGTATGCAAATCTTTCCACTCGTTGCTGGTCGCTGGCAACTTGATCTGAGCGCTGTTGGCTATCGCGATCTGCAAACCTCCATCGAAAGTGGGGGAAACGACGCGCTACCACTGACGATCCTGCTCGATCCGATTGCGCTGCCGGCATCATTGACCGAAGTCGAGCGTCTTGCCGAGAGCAACCCTGCACATTCTTGGCTGCACGGCTACGTGCGCCGAGTGGATGACGCCAGACCTATCGTGAACGCGCGAATCAGCGGCGCGAGGGCCAGTGTGGTGAGCGATCCCAGTGGTCACTTCGTGCTGGATCTGGGCGAAGTGTCTGAACATGTCACCGCGCTGGCTGACTCTTTCGAGCTAGTGGTCGAAGCCGATGGGTTTGTTCCCTACACTTTAACCAACCTGCCTCGAACCGCCGGCCTGCAACAGCGATTGATATCGCTTGGCAATGGTGCGCCGGCTTTTCGCGTCAATGAGATCGGCGCTCGCGATCAGCGACTGTCGACACCGCTGATCGCGATGGATCAATCACCGCAGATGACCGTGCAACCGATGAGCGGCGCGGCCACGCTTCTCGCTCCCGCATTGACACCGCCGACAAGCATCCGCGTTGGCTATGCCGATGCCGCTTGCACCACTCCGTGTTGTACCAATTCGTGCAGCAACGTCTGCACGCTCTCGCTTGAAACTTATGTGCGGCGAGGGTTGGACAGCGAATGGATCGCCAGCTGGAACGCGCAGAGTCTGCGTGCTGGCAGCATTGCCTATCGCAGCTACGGCTCTTGGCGGGTGCAGAACCCGATACGGGCACAGTTCGATATCTGCTCCAGCGCGTGCTGTCAGGTCAATGATGCCGGCACATCCGCCAGCACGGACGCCGCGGTAGCGCTCAATCGCGGCTGCTTCGGTCACGGGCGCGGCATGTCGCAGTGGGGCACGCAGCGCTGGGCCATCAATGCCCCGCCGCAACGCTGGAAGTGGATCGTTGATCACTACTACAACGACAACGGCAACCAGACCGGCGCCGGAACCGGCCAACGCAATGCGCAGATGACCTCGCCGCTGGTATTGGCAAGTGTCAGTATCACGCCAGCATTGATCGCGCCAGGTGGCAGTGTATCGATCTCGGCCACCGCGACCAACGCCGCAGGAGCGGAGCACGCGCATCTGCTGATCGGTGCCAGCCTGTATCGCAGCGGCGTCGGCTATCTGGACGATGCGAGCAATGACATGATTCTTTCGCTTGCGGCGGGCAGCCACCCGATTCAACGTGAATTCGCCGTGCCGTCGGTGGCAACCGTTGGCAGCTATGACGTACTGCTGTCACTCTATCTCGACGTTGACGAAGACGGCTCGATTTCCACCGCCGACCAGGCTATGGCGTTGTTGCGGGCAGAAGGTGCGCTGACTGTCACGGTGCTGCCGGATCAGATTTTTTTCGACGGATTCGAAATGTCGCCCTGAGCCTGCATGGCACCGGCGCAAGGCAAACCGGGGCATCAAAATTCCGTAGTTTGCCTATTCGATTGTCCGCGATTTCCTGCTCACGCGGCCAGCGCGTCCGGCCATTCTGGTGAGATGACTACGGCACGCCGTTTCCTTCAGAACACAGGACCATTCGGTCAAGTTCAAGACCTTGAATGTCTCCGTTGCTCGGCTGGCTTCCATAGGGGTGAGCTCATTCAAGATTCAAGACCGGCCCCTGGCTCTGGCTTGGTGGAGTTCAAGATTGCGGGTGTCTCCGTTGTTGTTTGTGCGGGAAGCGAGCAAGAGGAAAGATTGATCGAGGATGACCCCATCGATCAGCATGGCGCGTTGCCAATGAAAGACGTATGGTTCGCGCTCCCATCAGCAGGCTCAGCATGGCAACGCAGAAGCCGTTTCCCCAAGCAGGATTTTTGCGCCAACTGGAACTGCTCGTCGAGCCTGCTTCCGGCACTGCGCACACATCATTGCCTCCAGCGCTGGCACACCTGCTGCTGGCTTCCGATGGAAGCGGCGCAGCAACCCAAGCGGCGGCTCACCTGATTCAGCTGCTGAAAGCCCGCAAGGCGATGCTGCAGGCGGCCTTCGACACGGAGATGGTCGCCGATGAGTTGCGCCGATATCAGAAATTTTCCAAGCCGGGCCAGCCAACGTCGCATATCGTATTTCTGCGGCAGAAACAGGCCGGTGCCCGGCACGCCAGCAATCAGTCGAAGCAGTCGTTCATCAGAGCCGCCGCGGCGTTCGTAAGGGACGCCGGCATCGAGATTTCGCCGCGAGTGTCCCTGGAGGTGTTCGCCACCGGGTGGATCGATGCCAACGTGCCCGCGGAATTTGTCCCTTCGACCTAGCCGCGCCGGCTCCTGCACGAAATCGAGGTCCAAGAACGGTGAAATCAATAGGTTCGGAGTCATCTACTATTGTCGACCAAGAATCAATGACGCTGCACCCTTTGATCGCTCGGGTCAGACACTAGTCGACCGCGTGGGCAGGAGAAGCGACCGTCAGGTTTTTGATGAAGTAAGTTCCATGGAATGAACAGTTCGCGCTGCATCCGTTCAGCTGGATGCCCGGTCGGAGGTCGTTTTTCGTAACGGGAACAGGTGTAGGGCCGCACGTATCCCGCGTCTTGCACAGCCAAGCCTCTCCGCCCGATGTCGCAATATTCAGAGAGAGGACGTCGACGCCGTTCTCCCGCAGCGTGGCACCAAAAGGTTTGATGTTGTATCCGGGGATGATCCGAGTCTGCGCATGAGCATTTCCGATCAGAACGAGGGCTCGCGCCATTTCGCTATTGGGTACGCGGCTCATCAATAATTCGGCCCCTTCTGTATTGACGTGCTCGTTTCCCAACGCGACTAATTTGACCCGTCGATCCGAATAGGAGAGCACCAGGAGTTTTTCCGTAAGGCTCAGCATGGCTGAGCTATGCCGGCCATCTCCCATCACATTCCAGAATTCGCGCTTTCTGAGCTTCGCCGTCGCGGCTGCCGCGGTCGGTTCGTCCGACGGCTCGAAGATTTTGTTGAACTCGGTGGGAAGCTCGAGGCCTACCACCAACGTGTCGTTCTGCAGCACGTTCGTGGCGCACACGGCATTGTAGAAAAATTCTGGAATCTCGTTCGTACCGTGGTAATCCCCAAAGATGACGACTTTGGCGCCCGCGATCTTGTCAAGCCCTTCGGGGGCCGAACAGTGCGCCGAGGCTAAAGCAGGCTTACAGTGGCCGAAGGCAAACATCAGGCAGATGAACGTTATCGCCAACATTCGCATATGCATTGTTCCCAATGATGAGGGCTCCCTTGGCACTTGTCCCGGAGGAGCGTGGACTTCTTATCAGTCCCTATGGTCAACCGTCAGATCGCACGGCGCGTCGTCCGAGCGAAGGCAGCGCTCGTTGAACACATAATCCCACCCTGAGCCGCAATCCATCCCACCGCCGGCAGAATCGAATGGGCCATAGTCATTGATACATTTTCAACCGCAACTCGATGTCTCTGACCCGTTCGATCGTGCGTTCTCGAAGCTGGATTATCGCCCAGTGATGACGCAGATAGCCTTAATGAAGAACTCAAGAGCGCGCATGAGTCGTGCGTCGCGCGCTATATCAAAAAGTAACCCTGGTTTGGCCAGTTAAATATCCGCCAACAACTGCG
>JBDTCQ010000085.1:0-12765 GCA_039923515.1 Dokdonella sp. | reverse complement strand
CGGCGGGCAACTGCACCAAGTACGCCGCAAACGCTTCGCGTCGAAGATCCTTGCGATCCAGCACCCGCCCAGTCGCATTCACGGAACACACCGAAAAAACATTCTTCGCCAGATCCACGCCAATGGTTATAGTATTCACGGAGACTTCCCCTTCTGTTGACGGTTGTGTAGAAACTCCATCATGGCACGTGAGTTCTTCGGGATTCTTGATGCCGAAAGAGGTGGGAAGTCTCTTTTTACTAAATCAAGCCGACCGCTGACGCGGCGGCTTAACTCTGGTGTTGGGCGGCTCACTCAATTGTGTCGCCAATCGTGACGGAATCAAATTGAGAGTGCTGGCCGAATGAGAGTAGCCATCAATGGGGCTGGTATTGCCGGTACGGCACTTGCGTATTGGCTAGTCAAGATGGGCCACCGCGTTCTGCTCGTAGAGCGCGCTTCCGAACTGCGCTCGGGCGGCTACATCCTGAATTTGTGGGGAATCGGCTACGACGCTGCAGAGAAGATGGGCCTGCTTCCACGGTTGCTTGAGTTGCAGTATCACACCGACGAATTGCGCATGGTGGATAGCCAAGGCCGAACCCGTGGTGGCTATCCGTCTCGCGTCTTGCTGCAACTGGCAAAGGGTCGGATGGCAACTTTGGCACGCGACGACATCGCCACTTCAATCCACGCATTGCTGGACGATCAGGTGGAGATCATCTTCGGTGACAGCATCGCCACGATCGATGACGATGGCGTGCATGTACGGATCGGATTTGAACATGCGCCTGAGCGCGAAGTAGATCTGGTCATTGGAGCTGACGGACTGCACTCGCGAGTCCGTCAAATTACCTTCGGTCCGGATACACATTTCGAGTACCGATTGGGCTGTCACGTCGCCTCGTTTGAGGTTGCGGGATATCGCCCCCGTAATGACAATCTATATGTGGCGCATACAGCACCTGGGAGATATATCGCGCGGTCTCCGGTACGAGATGACAAGACGCTATTTTTCATGCTTCTTCGGGACAAGTATCTCCCAAGCACTGTTCCTAATACTGAGTCCGAGCGCAAAGCGGCGCTAACCAATGCATTCTCCGACATGGGCTGGGAATGCCCTGCGATATTGTCGGCCCTGGAACACGTGGAGGGTGTCTATTTCGATAGCATCAGTCAGATCCGCATGGATACATGGGCAAAAGGCCGGGTAGCTCTGGTGGGCGATGCGGCTGCTTGCCCCTCCCTTATAGCGGGAGAGGGCGCGGGTTTCGCGCTGGCTGAGGCCTATATCCTCGCGGGAGAGATCCATAAGAATGGAGCAGATCTCGAGTCGGCCCTCGCGGACTATCAGCGCCAAATCAAACCGTACGCCGCGCGCAAGCAGAAATATGCGGAAAATTTGGTGCCCTCGTTTGTGCCAAAAACGGCCTACGGCGTAAGCGTCCGGGACTTCGCAACTCTTTTGATGCGGCTGCCCGTATTCCCACGGCTTTTGATGGGACGCTACTTCCATGATGAAATGAAGTTGCCTGACTACGCCATCTGACGCGACGTTACACGGGAGCCGCCCAACAAATCATTCAAGCCGAACCCCCTTCGTAGCTTCAAGACTCTGTTCGGCTCCTCGTGCGGGTAGGCTAAATTCAGGAGTTGGACGCCAACGGATTAGCCAAAAGGAAGGAATATTTATGGGTGGTTTCTCTGCGTTGCACTGGCTTATCGTTCTGACGATCGTTGGCGGTCTTGTTTGGCTTGTCGCCTTCAGGTCGCGGGGAAAGTCCATTTCTTCGTCGACTGCGCATGGATCTCTCGGCAAGTCATCACCCGCCAGTGCGGATAGCCGTCTAAGAAAACTCAATGAGCTTCGCGCGCAAGGGCTTATCAATGAAAGTGAGTACCAAAAACAACGCGCCTCGATCATTGCTGGTGTGTAGGCAGGCCCTCAACTTTTCGTCCAAGCCGACCGCTGACGTGGCGACTTTTTTCTTGTGTTGGGTGTCATGAGAGATTCCGGTCTGTATATCGTCGCCTTGAATAACGAGCAGCCGATCTCGGTAAATGCGCACGATCCTCGTATCGCTGCTCGGTGCATAAAGGTGTCTCGTCTCAACTGCAAGGTCGGAAAGGCCGCGAGCCTCGCTGGGCGCGAGCGCAACTACTGGAAGACCTTCGGTGCAGGGAATGTCACCTTTACACCCGTCGCCTACGTACACGGGATTGCAGTGGCAGAGCGCATCGTGCTCACGCATCTGTCGCCCTGGAGAGTTCGAGGGCTCACCGGCCGCAAAAACGAGTGGCTCGTCGGCATCGAGCCTGTAGAGGTCCAAAGGATCGTTCTCGCTGTGCTGGCTGAATCCGGCATTGTCTTCAGGGCGGCATGCAATACGTAGCAGGGGGCTCCATTTTTCAAACAAGCTGACCGCTGGTGCGGTTGATTAACCTTGGTGTTGTGCCTATGAGAAACATTTTCATCACCCTGTTGGCAGCGCTTGGCATCGTCAGCGCAGCCGTCGCACAAACACCGAAGATGCGGCCGGGTGAATTAACCGGCGATCTCCGGGCTATGGTGTTCAACTTGTCTGCGGGTGACATCGGCGTCACGCGGGACAGCTATCACCATAAGGTTTGGGGCATTGTTATGGAGACGGGCAATGACACAGGCTATTACACCCTTGTGGCCCTTGCCGATGGCTCGACGTCGCTATATTTCAGTACCGGCGGCGGAATTGTTGGGGCGGGTCAACATGCGGGCGTTCGCGGTGCCGGCTCGGCATTTATTGGCTTGGCCAATCATGACTTGGCACAAGCGCAACCCTCGGCAGATCACACGCCGCCGGCTGAGGGTGAGACCGCTTTTTACTTCCTCACTTTCGACGGAACGGCCGTTTACCGTGCGCGCGAGAAGGACCTGGGCGAGGGCAGAGACAAGCTCTCCCGGCTTTTCCATGCCGCGCAGGCGACCATTACAGAGATCGGGAAGCTTCAACCGCAGTAGGGTCCGGCAATCCGTTGTGCTTTCTTTCGAATGAAGTCACCGCCGTAAACGACGCAGCTCAATTCTGGCGGAGCCGTCACCACTCTCGATCGCAAACCTCAAAGATTAAAAAGCACATGAGACAGACGATCGGTGGACTTCACGCCCGACCCAGAATCGCCGGCGCCCTGTACCTGCTCACCATAGTCACTGGGGTACTGGCCCAATACTTGGGAGGTGGCCTTGTCGCAGCGGGTGATGCTGCGTCCACAGCATCAAGCATCTCCGCGCACATCACTCAGTTCAGATTCGCGTTCCTGGCCGATCTCGTGATGACGGCGAGTTATGTTGCAGTCACAGCATGTTTCTACGAATTGTTCAAATCTGCGAGCCGGTCTCTCTCTTTGGTGGCGGCTTGTCTCAGTCTGGTGGGATGCGCCGTTTTGGCGAGCAGCCTGCTCTTTTATCTGGCCACCCTATTCGTGCTGGGGGATACGGCGTACTTGTCCGCTTTCACATCAGACCAAGTGCAAGCTATAGCCATGTTATCCATCAAATTCAAAGCGTATGCATACATCGTCGCCCTGACATTCTTCGGGTTCTACTGTCTGCTAATCGGCCTCCTCATCTTCAAATCCAGGATCATTCCGAAATTCATCGGTGTATTAATGACGATTGCGGGCCTGGCCTGGCTCACGTATGCATGGCCTCCACTGGCGGCATCCCTATCACCGTATACCGGCCTGCCCGGCCTCATAGGCGAGGGAACGCTCGCGCTTTGGCTGCTTATCAGAGGAGCGGCGACAAAAAATTCTTCAAGGGATGTCGCGTCAATCCCGCACGTTTGATTTGGAAAACGTGAGCTTTTGCAGGCCATCTATCGAGTTCGCTGGTATTCCGGCATCGAGTGAAATCCATTTGTCGAAAGATGGCGACTCCTTGACAGTGCGGCCTGCCTCGGAATTTGATGAAATGAAAGGCCGGCGCATATCAGATGATGGGCTGCCCATTTGATGGGATACGTTGCCTGCGCTCCCGAGGGCGCTGCCATTTGCGCGTCGTCTAATCCTGTGCGGTATCCAGCGCGTCGCTGAACGTCAGGTTTGTGCTCGCATTCCGCATCTGTTTCGCTATCGCATCCAGTAGTAGTCGGTTGACCTGATGATGCTGCGCGCGCCAAGTATCGAGCTGGTCGACGGGAATGCCTGGCTGTTGATCCATGGCCGTGAGCCTTAGCTTCCACCAGCTCTGATATCGGTGCACCGAAACTTCGCCATTGATGTCGCTGCCGATAATGCCCGAGCGCAGCGAGTCGATGATGGCCTGGATGTGGTCCAGACGCATGCGGCCCTGATCCCAATTGGTCTGCACCACGTCTGCGGCGAGAACATCCTTGTCGATGGACAGATAGGTGGGTTGGCTTGCGTGTTTCTGCTCGCCGACAAACGCTTCGACGAGCGTATCGATATCGGTGAAGCTGCGAAATCGGCGCGCCAGGCCGAGGGCGCCTGCCCAGCGCACATCAACATCGGTTGACCAATAGGTCAGTCGGCCGCGCAGCAGCGGCATCAGGTAGTTCTCCCACGCGTGCGCACGTCCGATGTCTTGGGATGTGATGCCGACCACATGGACGTGACTCACGCATTGCAACGCTGCTGCGCGACGCACCCAGGAACCGCAATGCACCGCGAGTGGAAAGCGCATGTTGTCCGGATGGTTGTCGAGGACGATCACCTGAAAGGGGCCGCGCGCCGCGCGGCGCTCAATCAATGGCCAGCTGAGGTGGTGGAAATCGCCGCTGCCGAACAGCACGGTCCCATGCTCCGCAGGTAGATGCCGCTGCAATTCCTGTTGCCACTGACGAATCGTCCCCCGGCTGCAGGCGAAGCGCAGCCGCTCGTGCCAATCGCGCATCGGCACCACAAGCGCCCCCGGAAAATGTCCGAGTGATTGATCGATATCGAGGACGACCGGTGAAATCATGTCAGCCCTCCGAAGCCACGCGCCATGCGCGATCGCTTTCGAACGAGCCGGAGATGCGACGCAACACCGCTCGCAGGATCGGACTCCGCGCATACACCGCATGGCGGGTGAAGGTGAATTGTGCGCCGAGCTGGGCCTTGACCTCGGGATCGGTCCAGCCGGCAACATAGACTCGCAGGCCGCGTTGCAGCGCGAACTCGAGGTTGTGCATCCAGCTGAGTGCGTAAAGATTGTGCTTGCGTGCGTCGGGGTAACGCAGGCCGATGTATTTGTCGATCAGGCGCTCGCCCGATTCGAAGCAGAGGTTCCAGCCGATCAGGCGATCGTTGTGCCAATAGGCGAACACGACGCCACCATTGCCAGGATCCACGAGCAGGTGCTTGAAGTAGGCCGCCTGGGGGTGATCGAAATGGATCTCGCTTTGCGCATAAACCTCTTCAAACAGGGAGTGGAACTCGGCCAGCACGCCGTCATCCTGGAAGCGATCGCAGCCGCATGCCAGCACCTCGATCCGCAGCCCGGCGCGGGAACGCAATTTGCGCCGGATGTCCTTGCGCCGCGATGCGGACAGGCGGGCAAGGTATTCGTCGGTGCTGGCGAAATCGATCGGCACATAGGCCAGGGCCTGGCCCTCGACGAGGACGAAGCCGGCATCGGCTGCCGCTGCGCAGAGTGCCTCTGCGTGCGCGTTGTCCGCCGCATCGAGCAACGGCGAATTGTGCGGAACGTCCTTGATGATGGTCAGGCGGTGACGCCGGCCCAGCGTGTGCTTCACAGCGCGCACGAGATCCTCGGCCCGATTGCCTGACGGGAAGAGTGCGTACTCGGATACGGTTGTGCCGACAAAGCTGGTCCGCCACCGCAGCAGTCGTGCCCAGTGCCGGTACCCGGGCAGGGATTCGATGCGCCGGCGCAACCCATCGTCTGCCGTGGTCAGCACGTCAAATTCCGCTTCGAATGCTGGCGTTCCGTCTGCGGCGGACACAATCTCGAATCCGCTCGGTGGATGGATCCTGAACGCTTCGACCATGGCGCTCGGTTCGAGCTGGTTGATGAAAGCCTGATGCAAGATTGCAGGGTTAGAGTGGCTTTGCACATTCATCCGGGGTATTCCCCGGAATTTCGCTCCAGCGTGTGAGGACAGCGCAAATGGCTCAGACCTTGCAGAATCAGATTTTCGCGATCATTGCCGACCAGGCCAAGCTCGACGTGGCCACAATTCGGGCCGAATCGACCCTGAAGGATATCGGCGTGGCTTCGCTTGATGCCATCGAGATCATCTTCGAGATCGAGGAGAAGTTCGATGTGACCCTTTCCGACAGTGATGCCGACCTGAAATCCGACACGGTTCAAGGACTCGTCTTCGCCGTGCAGCGCGCACTGGACGCTAAAGCCGCGAGCATACCGGCGCCCGCCCACTGAAGCAGGAAACAATCCATGTGCAGAGTCGTCATCACCGGCCATGGCGCGGTCAGCGCGTTTGGCCTCGGCGCCAGCGTGCTCTGGCAAAACGTTCGTGAGGGCCGTGGTGGCATAAGGCCGCTCGATCACGCCGAATCCGCCAGTCTTCGGGTCAGCGTCGCCGCACAGGTTCCACACTTTGATGCCGCCAGCCATTTCGACGAAAAGCAATTGCCCCTGCTTGACCGGTTTACCCAGTTCGCGCTGCTTGCCGCACGCGAGGCTGTCACCGAATCGGGCATTGATTTTTCGGTGGATGGACTTGCTGAGCGCACGGCGGTGATTGTCGGGTCGGCCGTAGGCGGAGAATTGACTCGCGATGAGCAAAGCCGGCGTCTCTATGCGGAGCAGTCGACGCGCATGCACCCATTGACCATTCCGCGCGCGATGATCAATGCGCCGTCGAGTCACATCAGCATGGAGCACGGCCTGACCGGGCCGGCCTTTGCCGTCGCCAGCGCCTGTGCCTCGTCCAATCACGCCATCGCACAAGCTGTGCAAACGATCCGCTCCGGCCTCGCCGACGCGGCCATTGCCGGTGGCACCGAAGCCTGCTTCTCGGTTGGCAACCTGCGCGCCTGGGAGGCAATGCGCGTGCTTGCCGATGACACCTGCCGACCGTTCAGCCGAAACCGGCGCGGTCTTGTCCTTGCCGAGGGCGCGGCGATGTTCGTGCTTGAATCGCTCGAACATGCACAGGCTCGCGGCGCGGTGATCCTCGCCGAGCTGGCTGGTTTCGGCATGAGTTCGGACGCCGGCGACATCGTCGCACCATCCGATGTGGGCGCAGCCCGCTCGATGCGTCAGGCGCTGGCCAATGCCAAACTCGGCAGCGCCGACATCGACTACATCAATGCGCACGGCACCGGAACCCAAGCCAACGACGCAACCGAGACGCGCGCCATCCGCAACGTATTTGGTGCGGATGCCAACCGCCTCGCGGTGTCGTCGACCAAATCCATGCACGGCCATGCACTCGGTGCATCCGGCGCGCTCGAGCTGATTGCCGTGATTGGCGCATTGCGCGATGGCATCGTTCCGCCGACGGCCAACTACACCGATCCGGATCCGGCTTGCGACCTCGATGTCGTGCCGAACGTGGCGCGTTCGATGCCGGTGCGCGCGGCGCTCACGAACTCCTTTGCATTCGGTGGCCTCAATTCGACCCTGGTGCTGCGTCGCGCATCCTGAGCCGGTGCTGCTCGAATCTTCCCATCTCTGGCAGTCACCGAGCGTGCCGGTAGCTGCCATAGATGAAGCGTTCGACGGCAGCGGGACTGACGCCATCTGCCGCTTGCTCAACCGCGTTTGGCGCGCGTCAGCGCCTGGTCGAGCAGGTTGATCGCGAGATCCATCTCCTCGTAGGAGATGTTCAGCGATGGCGCGAACGTGATCACGTTCTTGTACCAGCCACCGACATCGAGGACCAGACCGATCGGTTTGCCGTTGTGGCGCAAATCGCCGGCCAGGCCAATGTCGACAATGCGATCAAGCAGGGCCTTGTTTGGGCTGAAGCCGTCGTCGGTGCAGATCTCGGCGCGCAGGGCGAGTCCGAGCCCGTCGACATCGCCGATCTCGACATGACGCTTCTGCAGATCGCGCAGTCCGTTGAGGAAGTACGCGCCTTTTTCCGGCACACTTTCCGCATAGCCGAGTTCGTGACCCATCTTGATCACTTCTAGACCGAGCGCGGTACCGAGCGGGTTGGAATTGAAGGTCGAATGAGTCGAGCCGGGCGGGAATATGCTTGGGTTGATCAGCTCTTCGCGCGCCCACAGGCCGGATAGCGGATTCAATCCGTTGGTCAGCGCTTTCCCGAACACGATGATGTCGGGAGTGACGCCGAAGTGCTCGATCGACCACAGCTTGCCGGTGCGCCAGAAGCCCATCTGGATCTCATCGACCACCATCAGGATGCCGTATTGGTCGAGCACTTTCTTCAGATCGCGAAAGAAATTCGGCGGCGGGATGACATAGCCACCGGTGCCCTGGATGGGCTCGACATAGAACGCCGCGTATTCGGCCTGGCCCACCTTGGGATCCCAGACGCCGTTGTATTCGGTTTCAAACAGGCGCGCGAACTGGTGCACGCAGTGATCGGAATATTCCTCCGGCGTCATGCCCTTCGGACGACGGAACGGGTACGGAAACGGGATGAACATCGCGCGTTCGCCGAAGTGGCCGAAGCGCCGCCGGTAGCGATAACTGGACGTGATCGCCGAGGCGCCGAGCGTGCGACCGTGGTAACCGCCTTCGAAGGCAAACATCAGGCTCTTGCCGTTGCGCGCATTGCGCACGAGCTTGAGCGAATCCTCGACGGCCTGGGCGCCACCGACGTTGAAGTGCACGCGACCCTTGAGCCCGAATTTCTGTTCGGCATCGACGGCGATGGTTTTTGCCAGTTCGATCTTGGTCGGATGCAGGTACTGGCTGGCCACTTGAGGCAACAGGTCAATCTGGTGCTTGAGCACGTCGTTGAGGCGCTGGTTGCGATAGCCAAAATTGACCGCCGAATACCACATCTGCAAATCGAGATAGGCAATACCGGCACTGTCATAGAGATAGCTGCCTTCGGCACCGCGAAAAATCTTGGGCGGATCGACGTAGTGGACGGTGTCGCCAAACGAGCAGTATTGCGCCTCGTCGGCGAGCAAGGAGGCATCACTGGCTTCCAGCATGGCGGGCTTGAGCAAGGCATTCATGGGCGTATCAACCTCGGTTCTGGAATAGCGGATGGTGTCGGAGCGGGATGCGCACCGGCGTCAGGCGGTGGCAAATATCGGCCGGGAGTCCGCAGCCGTGGATAGCTTCCCGGCGAACAGCAGGGGAAGCAGGGCGATCGCTTCCTGGAAGCCAGTGATCGGCATGTGGGCAATGCCCTGGGCCTGGCAATGCCCGATCAGTCGGCTCTTGGCAAATACGAAGTCGACGTGTCCGGCGGCGCAAAAATCCGACGCGCCATCGCCGATCAGCAGGGTTTTGTGGCCACTGGCGCGGGTCGAATCGACGCAGGCGCATTTGCAGGTGCCGCTGCTGCAGTTGGCCGCCTGTGATGGCGACGTCAGTTGCCAGCGTCGCGTCGCCAGCTTGCGCAGACGATTGGCCGCCACCGGCAAGCCGTCGAGCCCATGCTGGCGAAGGATGGCGTCGATCGCGTAATCGAGCCCGTCACTGACAATGCGCACCGGCGCACCGAGACGACGCGCCGTGGTGACGAAGGCCGGGAATGCCGGGTCGATCGCCACGGTATCGAGGAACCGGTCAAGCTCGGACTGGTCAAGGTCGAGCAGGGCGACCTGCCCGGACATGCATTCCCTCGAACCGATGCGTCCGGCGCGCCAGTCGTCCTCAAGCTTCGACCAGCCCGGTCTGCCATAGTGCACGAGCAAGGAATCGATGACGTCGACCGTGGCGATCGTGCCATCGAAGTCGCAATAGATATTCCACGCATTCAATGCCGGATTCTCCGCAGCCAGTTCGCTGCAGTATCCGGTCGCATCCTTTCGTTTCGCTTTCCAGGATTACCGGTTTTCGAGTGAGTCGTTTCCGCCTGGGTGTCACACTTGATTGGTTCAGGAATAAGTAACATTTCCCGTTCATACTCCAAGTGCCCCGAATGCGGTCAGGATTCGTGCCCGAGCAAAGCAGAGCGATTCAAGGATCATCGCAAGAGCCGCTTCGGCGACGCGGCGTCGGCTTGCTTTGGCCAATGCTTCCGCTATCAGTTGTGCTGTTGGCAGGCTGCGTGAGTACGCCACCCGTCGCGTTGAACGCGCCGATCCCGGAACATTGGCGCATTGCAACTACGCCCCAGCCGGATGCCGAAACCGCGGACAAGGCATGGTGGAAGGCATTTGGCGACGAGCGCCTCGATGCGCTTGTCGCGCAGGCCTCGCGAGACAATCTCGGTATTGCCGAAGCCGCTGAGCGCGTGCTCGCCGCGCGTCTGCTTGATCGTCATTCGATTGATCCGTTTCTGCCCAATCTGCACGCGCGAACCAATGATGCCGTTGATCCGGATGCAAGCGCATCGTTCTTCGTCGCCGGATTCGATTCGCTGTGGGAGTTCGGACTGTTTGGTCAGCGTTCGTCGGCCCAGCGCGTGGCCAGGGCGCAGCTCGACACGGCGACTGCAGGTCTGCACGGCGCGCGCATCACCCTGGTGGCTGAGGTAGTGCGCAACTGGATCGAGTTGCGCTCTGCACAGGCGCAGCAAGCAGCCCTTGAGCGCGTGCGTGATGCGCAGGCGGAACGCTTGCGTCTCACGCGTATCCGGCAGTCGATGGCGCTCGCCTCTGCGCAGGAGGTCGACGACTTCGACGCAGAGCTGGCCAATGCAGATGCCGAGCTCGCGGAGCCGCGCCGCGTTGCCAATGCGTCACTGCAGCGCCTGGCGGTGCTGGCTGGACGCAACGCACCGGATCCCGCCTGGCAGGTTGCCGGCGAACAGCCTGGCCTGAAGCGGGTTGCACTGCGCAGCGTGCCGGCCGACCTGCTGCGCACACGCCCGGAGATCGCCACAGCCGAAGCCAATGTGTTGCGCGCGGCGGGCGAGTTGGGCCTCAGTCGGGCAGAAATGTATCCCTTCATCGGTCTGCGCGCCGGCATCCAGTGGTCGACCAAGATCACCAGCGATCGACCGTCGCCATCACGCGCGGTCGTGGCGATCGGACCGATCATCGACATTCCGCTGTTCGATTGGGGCATGCGTGTCGCCAATGCCCATGCCCGCGGGCATGATCTGGAGGCGGCCACGCTCGCTTACCGACAGAGCGTGCTGGATGGCGTGGCTGAAGTCGAAATCGCATTGGGTGATCTCGAGCAATACAGGATGCGCGTTGCTGCGCTGGCGCAAGCCGAGCAGTCAGCCGCGCACGCACTCGCGATCACCGGTCAGCGCGTGCAAATGGGTCTGGACAGTCCGCTGGATCTCACCGACCAGCGCGTCCTCAACGAGCAGCGGACCATCCGCTTGGTTGAGGCGCGCGCGCGCCACGACCTCGCCTATGTCGCCCTCAACAAGGCGCTTGGCGGTGCCGTGCCGCCTTCGGATGGAGCCGCACGCTGATGCTCGGGCTCGCCCGCAAGACCCTCATCCACGAATGGCGCCGGTTCCTTCCGGCGATCATCGCGGTCGCGTTCGCCGGCCTGCTGCAATTGATCCAGGCAGCCCTCGTGCTCGGCATTTTTTCCAGTGCGAGCATCTACATCAACGGGTCGCACGGCGATCTCTGGATCGGCTATCCGGGGACGCAAAGCGTCAATCTCGGCCGCTCGATCAGTGCCGGCGTGGAATCACGCTTGCTGGTGGATCCGCAGGTGACCCGGGTCGAACCCTTTCTATGGGTTGATGCCGACTGGCGCGGTTCGGGCGACACCGGCGGCATTTCGGTATTTGTTTCCGGCATTGATGCACGAGCGCAGGGCATGCTCTTCTCACGCAGTCTTGCCGCCGGAATGCGCGCACGCCTGCTCGAGCCTGACACGGTGATCGTTGACCGTGCCGATCTGGACAGCCTCGGCGTCAACGTCGGTGACAGCGCGACAATCAACGGGCGCAGCGTGCGCGTGGTCGGCGTCAGTGATGGTCTGCGCGCACTCGGCGGCGTCAATATTGTCGCCTCGCTGGAGACCGCACGACATCTCGATCCGACACTCGCCAGCGGCGACACGGTGACCTACCTGGTCGCCAGCGTGCGCGATCCGCGCCGCGCCGACGAAGTCGCCGCCCGCCTGCGCGGCTCGCGCGCATTCGGCAGCTACGACGTGTGGACGTCGGCCGAATTTGCACGCCGCTCGCAAATGTACTGGTTGCTCGATACCGGGGCTGGCGCCGGCGTGCTGTTTCTTACCGGCATCGTGTTCCTCGCCGGCGCCGTGATCACCAGCCAGACCTTGATGGGCGCTGTGCTGGGCTCGGTGCGCGAATACGCGACGCTCAATGCGCTCGGTGTCGGTGTCGGTGCCTTGCGTCACGTCGTCATGGAGCAGGCATTCTGGGTCGGTGCGCTCGGCGTGATCGGCGCCAGTGTGTTTGGTGCGCTGCTGCTCACCCTGGCACGCCATTACAGCGTGCCGGTCGAGCTCGATGCCAGCGTGACCTTGATCTGCCTTGCCCTGGTCATGGGACTCGCCGTCGTATCCGGCCTGGCCGCGATGCGCGCCGTTCGTCGTGCCGATCCTGGCAGTCTGCTGAGATAGCCGATGACCAGCCAGCCGCGCCTTGAATTCAACCCGATCGCCCTGCAAGCCCGGCAGATCGCCAAGACCTATTTGTCCGGGCGTTTGCAGACCGTGGCGCTGCATGACCTGACCCTGGATATCCATGAGGGGGAACTGACCTTGATCTCGGGGCCTTCCGGTTG
>JBDTCQ010000084.1:0-4974 GCA_039923515.1 Dokdonella sp. | reverse complement strand
CCTACGATGAATGCAGCCTGCGTGCGAACGTGGCGGATCTTCAACGCGTGCGCTTGCGCCAGCGTGTCCTGCGTGATGTCTCGACTATCGATCTGGGCACCACGCTGATGGGCCAATCCATGGCTTTGCCCTTTATCCTCGGCCCGGTTGGGCTGGCTGGAATGTTCGCGCGACGTGGCGAGGTGCAGGCGGCGCGTGCGGCCAAGGCTGCCGGCATCACGTTTTGCGAATCGACCGTATCGATCTGCTCGATGGACGAGGTGCATGCCGCGGTCGGATCTTCGTTCTGGTATCAGCTCTATGTGCTGCGCGACCGGGGCTATGCGCGCGAGCTAATGCAGCGAGCGCAGTCGCTCGGCTGTGAGGTGCTCGTGTTCACTGTCGATCTCGCCGTGATGGGCGCGCGCTATCGCGATACGCGCAACGGCATGAGCGGGCACAACAATGTGCGGGCCAAACTGTCCCGAGCCTGGGATTTGCTTTCTCACCCAAGCTGGTTGGTCGATGTCGGCGTGCGCGGCAAGCCGCTCGTGTTTGGAAACCTGCACGGTGCCTTGCCCGAAGCACAGGATCTGGCCGAGTTCCGCAACTGGGTCGATGCGCAATTCGATCCCTCGGTACGCTGGCAGGATCTCGATTGGCTGCGTGCGAACTGGTCCGGGAAGATCGTCATCAAGGGCGTGCTCGATGTCGAGGACGCGCGCACGGCGGCCGACATGGGCTTCGACGGCCTGGTCGTATCCAATCACGGCGGCCGTCAGCTCGATGGCGTGCCGTCGACGATTTCGATCTTGCCGGAGATCGCCGCCGCCGTTGGCGATCGCATGCAGATCCTGTTCGATGGCGGCATCCGCAGTGGCCTCGATGTGCTCAAGGCGCTGGCGCTCGGCGCCGATGGCTGCTTGCTCGGTCGCGCCTGGGCCTACGCGCTCGCAGCCGGCGGCGAAGCTGGCGTCGCTCACGTGCTCGATATCCTGCGCAAGGAAATGCAGGTCGCCATGGCCCTGACCGGCTGCACGCGTGTTTCGGATTTGTGTGAATCCAACGTGATCCACTCCATGCAATAGCCCGTTTGCTCCGACAACTCCCGCTCTGCGACATGCCGTCCAAGCACGGAATGCACAGGGCCGTTAAAATGGCCGATCCCGCCAATCGCAGAAGTCCCATGTCCGATATCCCCGCATGCCCGGTTTGCTCGATGGAAAACACCTATCCCGACGCCGACAACTATGTCTGCGCCGACTGCGGTCACGAGTGGCCGATGGTCGCCGCATCGGCAGGCGACGAGGATGCTGTCATCGTCAAGGATTCCAATGGCAACGTGCTCGCTGACGGTGATGATGTTGTGCTGATCAAGGATCTCAAGGTTCGTGGATCCTCGCAGGTGATCAAGCAGGGCACCAAGGTGCGCGGCATCCGCGTGGTCGGCGGCGATCACGATGTCGAAGGCAAGGTCAATGGCGGCGCGATGATGCTTAAATCGGAATTCCTCAAGAAGGTTTGACACTGCGGATTCCGGCTCAGGCTGAATCAGCCGGATCCGTCGTCACCCTCCCTCAGGCCACGTTGTGCGACTGCGGTCAGAATGGGGGTTAATCAGGCTCAACGGAGGCGCCCATGAAACCATCAATCCATGTATCCGGTTCTGGCTTGCTCGCACTGGGTGTGTTGCTTGTTGCAACTGTCGCTCCGGCCCATTCGAAGGATGCACCGCGGATCGATCGATTGCAGGTACCCGCAGGTTTCCACGTCTCGATCTACTCAGCCGATGTGCCCAATGCGCGGGCACTCGCGATTGGCGCGAAAGGAACGGTGTTTGTCGGCTCGCGCGGCGAGGGCAAGGTCTACGCGCTGACCGATAGCAACCACGACGGCCAAGCGGACAAGGTGCGCGTGATCGTGGAAGCATTGAACATGCCGGCGGGCGTCACCTTCCATGACGGTGATCTCTATGTCTCCGCCGTCAGCCGGATCCTGGCCTTGCGCGACATCGAGAATCATCTCGATGATCCACCTAAACCCGAAGTCGTCGTTTCTGATCTGCCGACTGAAGTCCATCACGGCTGGAAATTCATCGCGTTCGGTCCCGATGGCAAGCTCTATGTTCCGATCGGTGCGCCCTGCAATATCTGCGATCGCGACGGCTACGCGAAGATCCTGCGCATGAATGCGGATGGCAGTGCGCGCGAAGATGTCGCCTTTGGCATCCGCAACACGGTCGGTTTCGACTGGCAGCCCGGAACCAAACAGCTCTGGTTCACCGACAACGGCCGCGACATGCTCGGCGATGATCTCCCATCCGACGAACTCAATCGGGTCAGCCGCATCGGCGAGCATTTTGGCTTCCCGTATTGCCATCAGGGCGACACCCTGGATCCCGAGTTTGGCAAGGGCAAGCACTGCGCCGATTACGCGCCGCCGGTACTCAAGCTTGGCGCACACGTCGCCGCACTGGGCATGCGTTTCTACGAGGGCTCGATGTTTCCTTCCGCGTATCGTGGCGCGGCGATCATCGCCGAACACGGTTCGTGGAACCGCGCGAAAAAATCCGGCTATCGGGTGATGACGGTGCGACTCGACGGCGCGCGTGTAGTCAGCTACGAACCGCTGATCGAGGGATTCATGGCCAACGAAAAAAGCTGGGGCAGGCCGGCAGACGTGCTGGTCATGCCGGATGGCGCGCTGCTCATATCGGACGATCAAGCCGGAGCAGTTTATCGCTTGACCTATTCCGAAAAAGGTGCAAACGGCGTTGAAAAATCAGCACGGTAAAATCAGTGTCCACCTAATCCTACGGTGGCGAATCGATGGATGTCGGCTCTTGCGAAAGGCTCGCCGCCGTCAGATCCAGCGCAATTGAGTGACCGCTCGATGCATCGATGCGCACAAGCTGCTGATGCTCGGGATTGTCATCACTCCTGCGCGCGTCACCTGGCAATGCAGCTTGGCCCCACAGCACGAGATCCTTCGCGCCGCGCATCACCGATGTCAGCGTCGTCATCGGCAACGGCGCGTTCCACACGGGTTTGCCGAGCGGGCCCGAAACGCGGGTCACCTGCAAACGACCGGTCAGTCCGAGCTTGTCGAAATGCAGCAGCAACACGCTGTCTGGATTCTGATACCAGAGCGGAACCTTGGCCAAACCGTTCTCGCGCAACAGGCCTGCGCGCAGGAAAGTGGCTGATTCCGCAAGCGCCTTGTAGTCGCTGAACTCAGAACGTGTACCCCATTTATCGGGCAACTCCATGGGCCAGTCCGGCGGGGCGGCCGAAACCTGTTTCACGTGTGCCTGCCACAAGCGGTAAGGCTGGGGCAGGGGATCGTTCAAGGCCTTGGGAACGTGGTTCTCGTTGAGGAACTGCTGCAGTGCGCCGGGGCGCTCATTCGGATCGCGTCCGGCAATCACCGGCGGATGACTGAGTTCGTCGGCCTCCGCATCGGTCAGCACGCCAAGCCAGGTTTCTCCCGCCGTCAACGAACGCAGCTGGAAGCGACTGGTCGACGTGGCGCGATCAGCCACGCCGACGATGTCAGCGGGATCATTTGCCGGCGTATCCCGTGGCGCGGCCGAAAGATCCCGCCCATCGATACGCCACTGACTCGCATCATCGAGCGTTAGCTGCAATCCATTCCGGCCAAATGCGACGTAGCCGGGTTCGAGCACAAGCCTCCCCGCCAGATACGGATTCTTCGATTCGATGCGTTTGGCATCCGCGACCACGCGGCCATCCGATAGCGAGACACCGAGTGGGCCCTCGACGTTCACCCACAGCGTATCGCCATCAACGCCGAAAACCTTGAAGTCTGGCAGGATTCTTCCACTGATCTCCGACCCTTTGTAGCGGCGCAGGCGCTTGCGCCAGGCGATCTTTGCGGTGATGGCATCGACGGCCCAGAGGTCAACATGCAAGTAGTTGGTGAGCATGTCGGTGCCGCCGCGTCGCGCGATTAGCACGATCGTTTCCGATTGTGTGGTGATGAAGTAAATGCGATCGACACCGCCATGGTCCGTTCGTACTGGGGCGGTCTGGAACAGAGCCGCTTGCAGTCGATTGGCATTCGGTATCAGGTCAATCAGGTCAATCAGGTGGACGATGAGCCAAGCCGCAAGGATCAACCCAGGCACGACGACGGCAATAGCGAGTGCCGGCGAAATGCGGCCGCTGATGCGCGTTCGGAAGGATCGGGCAGGGCAAGGAATCATCATGTATCAGAAACGCAGTCCCGCGGCTGCAGGGGCCACCATGCAGTACGGACAGGGTCAAATCGGATTGCCAGTAAATGCCCCAACGAATCCTGCGCGCCTGAAGACGCTGGCATTTCAGACGTACGCAAGACCTGCGGCGACGGCAAAACAACCCATGGCAACCGCCGATCCGATCGCAGGCTTGGAAAAAAAGAATCGTACCGACAAGATCAGATAGATCGCCGAGACGCCGATCGCGCAGCCCTGCAACAAAATCGAATGGGCAAATGCAATCGGTTCGAAGATTCCGACATACACGTAGGCCGCACCAAACAACATGAGGCCGAGGCTATGGGTGAGGTTGAAACCCATGTACGCGTCCCAGAGGTTTATCGCGGGGTGAAGCGCGATGCCGGAATGCTGCATGGCGCGAAGCAGCTCGGGATCACGGGGCGTGAATGCCCTGGGTGCTTTCAGATCCTTCAGCGTGAGCAGCGCGTGGATCGAGCCCAGCGTCAGAAAGATCGATGCCGCCAGGATGATCATTAGTTGCGACATGCGCTTGCTCCTCGTGGGTGGTTTCAATACAGTGCTGTATGGTCAAGGTATAGTTCACCGCGTGAACTGTCAATACACAACTGTATGGTCAAGGAGACCTGGTGATGAAACTGACCCGTGAGGACTGGCTGCAGCACGGCATGAAAACTCTGGCCGATGAGGGTTTCGCCGCGCTCAAGGCCGATCTGCTGGCAAAGTCCCTTGGTGTTTCACGGGGCAGCTTCTACTTG
>JBDTCQ010000083.1:0-9077 GCA_039923515.1 Dokdonella sp. | reverse complement strand
AGACGAGATCGAACAGTGAGCTAAGCATGTAGTACTGGGCGTCAATCGCCTTCGGACGCGGGTTCGACTCCCGCCACCTCCACCATCCAAAGAAAGGGCTACCGCAAGGTGGCCCTTTTCTTTTGGATGGATTGAACGTGCTGGGAGGCGAACACGCAGGGTTCGACTGCGCAGGCAGGAAGCCGAAGCGAACATTCGCGCAGCGAATGGCCCAAAGGGCGAAGGCCGGGATAGGCCTGAGTACTCCCGCCACCTCCACCATCCAAAGAAAAGGGCTACCGCAAGGTGGCCCTTCTTCTTTTGACTGGATTGATCGTGCTGGGAGGCGCCTTATTCGAAAAATCCGGCTTCGCGACTTACCGTTGCCGGAAGCGCCTTCAGCCACGATGCACCCCAGCGAATCGCCAGGAAGCATCGGGCCTGAAGGCTCCTCCTACGAAGCGCCGAGAGCAGATGCGGGCTTCGATGTCGCTGTTCTGACTCGGCCTACTGTTCGACGACAGCAGGCAGCTTTTCCGAAGCCTCTGTTTCAACCTTGAGCTGGTCGTCTCGAACCGTCAGGCGCACCTTGCCGCCGTCGGCCAATTTGCCGAACAGCAGTTCGTCGGCGAGCGCGCGCTTGACGTTGTCCTGAATCACGCGGGCCATTGGCCTGGCGCCCATCTGCGGATCGAAGCCGTGCTCGGCCAACCATTTGCGCGCTTCGCTATCAACATCGAGCGAGACGTGCTTTTCCTGCAACTGCACTTCGAGCTCAATCAGGAACTTGTCGACCACACGCAGGATGTGCTCGAAATCGAGCGCTCCGAACTGCACGATCGCATCGAGGCGGTTGCGGAATTCCGGCGTGAATGCCTTGCGGATGACTTCCATCGCATCCGAGGCGTGGTTCTGGTCGACAAATCCGATCGTGCGCCGCGCCGCGGTCTGCGCACCGGCATTCGTCGTCATCACCACGATCACGTTTTTGAAATTCGCCTCGCGCCCGTTCGTGTCGGTCAGCGCACCGCGGTCCATGATCTGCAGAAGGACGTTGTAGACATCCGGGTGTGCCTTCTCGATTTCGTCGAGCAGCAACACGCAATGGGGATGCTTGACGATCTGCTCGGTAAGCAGGCCGCCCTGATCGAACCCAACATAGCCCGGAGGCGCACCGATCAAGCGGGAAACCGAATGCGCCTCCATGTATTCGGACATGTCGAAGCGAACCAGTTCGACGCCAAGTTGCAGGGCGAGCTGGCGCGTCACTTCAGTCTTGCCGACGCCGGTGGGGCCGGCGAACAGGAAATTGCCGATCGGTTTATTCGGATCACCGAGCCCCGAGCGTGCCATCTTGATCGCGCTGGTCAATGCTTCAATTGCGGAATCCTGGCCGAATACGACCATCTTGAGGTTGCGATCGAGGTTGCGCAGAACATCCCGATCCGAAGCGGATACCTGCTTGGGTGGAATCCGCGCCATGCGCGCGACGATGTATTCAATCTCGGGCACGTCGACCCTGCCAGTGCGCTGGTCGTCGGGCAGCAGGCGCTGACGTGCACCGGCTTCATCGATGACATCAATCGCCTTGTCCGGCAGCAAGCGATCGGAAATGTGCTTGACCGAAAGATCGACCGCCGCCTTCAGCGCATCACTGGTGTATTCGACATGATGATGATCCTCGAAGCGCGATTTCAGGCCCTTGAGGATCTCGATGCTGTCGGCAATGCTCGGTTCGACCACGTCGATCTTCTGGAAACGACGCGCCAACGCCCTGTCCTTCTCGAACACGCCGCGGTATTCCTGGAACGTGGTTGAGCCGATGCAGCGCATTTCGCCTGAGGCCAGCATCGGCTTGATCAGGTTCGAGGCATCCATGGTTCCACCGGAAGCCGAGCCGGCGCCGATAATGGTGTGGATCTCATCGATGAACAAGATCGCACCGGGTTCTTTCTTGAGCTGGTTGATCACGCCCTTCAAGCGCTTCTCGAAATCGCCGCGATATTTGGTGCCCGCGACCAGCGCGCCCAGATCGAGTGCGTAGATCGTCGCGTCCTTGAGCACGTCGGGAACCTGACCTTCGACGATGCGCTTGGCCAAACCTTCGGCCAACGCGGTCTTGCCGACGCCCGCTTCACCGACATACAGCGGATTGTTCTTGCGCCGCCGGCACAGCACCTGGATGGTTCGCTCGACTTCAAGCTCGCGGCCGATCAGCGGATCGATCTTGCCCTGAAGGGCCAGTTCATTGAGGTTGTTGGCAAATTCATGCAGCGGGTTGCCGCGTGGTTCCTCACCACCCTCGCCTTCCCGATTCGGTTGTTCGGCTCCCGGGGCCTGCGCCGACTCGTCGGTGAGCTTGGCAACACCGTGCGAAAGGAAATTGACCACATCGAGCCGGTTCACATCCTGCTGTCCGAAGAAATACACGGCGTGCGAATCCTTCTCGCCGAAAATCGCGACGAGGACATTCGCCCCGGTCACTTCCTTTCGACCCGATGACTGAACATGGTAGACGGCACGCTGCAACACGCGCTGGAAACCGAGCGTGGGTTGGGTGTCGCGCTCGTCGGCCTGCGGCAGCACCGGTACGGTCTCGGCAATGATCGAGCGCAGATCACGGCCAAGTTTCTGAATATCCGCACTGCAGGCGCGTAGCACCTGAATCGCGGACGGGTTCTCAAGGAGTGCGAGCAACAGATGCTCGACCGTCATGAATTCATGCCGCTGTTCGCGGGCCTCTTTGTAGCACTGGCCGATGGTGAGCTCTAGATCCTTGCTGAACATCCGGTTTTGCCTCGCTGGATGACGTGATGCTTCGGATATGTGGGGCGGGTCAGGACTTTTCCATGGTGCACAGCAAAGGATGCTGATGCGTGCGGGAAAACTCGTTGACCTGGGTCACCTTGGTTTCTGCGACTTCACGTGTATATACGCCACAAACGCCCTTTCCGCGCGTGTGGACGTGCAACATCACCTGGGTGGCGCGCTCGCGGTCCATCGTAAAGAAGGTTTCAAGAACAACGACGACGAAGTCCATCGGCGTGAAATCGTCGTTGAGGATGACCACCTGGTACATCGGCGGCTTGGCCACCTGCGGCGGCGCCACCTCGACCGCGGTGCCGTGGTGATGATCGGTTTCGTGCTGCGGGTCGTGGGGCATGGGCCTGCTGGATGCTCGTTGTTGGCTCCCAGTATAGGTGGCGACGAATCGGGTTCAAGGGATGCGCTGCGCTTCTGCGTTAAACTTCGCGACAGATGAATATGAACAACGCTCAATCCATGGCTTTCGCTACCGAATCGCGCGTGTGGTGCCCGCATGTCACCGTGGCGACGGTCGTGCCGCAAGACGGCCGTTACCTGCTGGTTGAAGAGATCGTGCATGGTCGCACCGTGATCAACCAGCCCGCCGGCCACCTCGAACCGGGCGAAAGTCTGCAGGCGGCGGCCATTCGCGAGACTCGCGAGGAAACCGGCTGGGATGTCGAACTGGATTGCCTGATTGGCGTGCAGCAATGGATCAGCAGTGCGTCGGGCAGCCAGTTCGTGCGCTTCACGTTCGCGGCCAAACCTGTTTACCATGACCCATCCCGGCAACTCGACAGCGGCATCTTGCGCGCGCTCTGGCTCGATCGGGACGAGATCATCGCCGCCAGCGATCGTTTACGCAGTCCGCTGATCCTGCACAGCATTGACGACTGGCTCGCTGGGCGCCGATTGCCCCTGGATAGCGTTCGCCAGCTTCCACTCGGCACGCATTCGATCTGATCGCCATGCACGATGGACTGATCATGGTCGGCGTTTCGGGCGGCGTCGATTCCTCGGTGGCTGCCCTGCTGTTGGCCCGCTCCAACCAGCCCGTCGCCGGCCTGTTCATGCAGAACTGGGAAGAAGATGATCGATTCGGCCCCTGCCGCGCAGCCGAGGATCGCAAGGATGCCGTCGCCGTCTGCGCGCTTCTCGGCATTCCTTTCCACGCACGCAACTTTGCCCGCGAATACTGGGATCAGGTCTTCGAGCATTTTCTCGCCGAGTACCGGGTCGGGCGTACGCCGAACCCGGATGTGCTGTGCAATCGCGAGATCAAGTTCAAGACCTTTCTCGACACGGCCCGTGAACTCGGTGCCGGACGAATCGCCACCGGCCATTACGCGCGCAACGATTGTCAGGATGGCCAATGGCGACTGCTGCGCGGCCTCGATGACAGCAAGGATCAAAGCTATTTTCTGTATGCGCTGGGCCAGGAGCAACTCGCCGCGACCTTGTTTCCAATTGGTGGATTGCCCAAGTCCGATGTGCGCACGATTGCCCGCGAAGCCGGTTTGGCAACCCATGCCAAAAAGGATTCGACCGGGATCTGCTTTATCGGCGAGCGTGACATCCGCGAATTCCTTGGCCGCTACATTCCCGCCCAGATCGGCGAGATCCGCACGCCGGATGGCAGTCGGGTTGGCGAGCACCAGGGTGCGTGGTACTACACACTGGGCCAGCGGGGCGGCCTCGGTATTGGTGGGCGTCGGGATTCTTCGGGGGAGCCCTGGTATGTCGTCGGCAAGGACGTCGCCCAGAACATCCTGTATGCCGTACAAGGCAATGCCAGCGAATGGCTGCATGCCAGGCATCTTGCCGCCAGCGACGCACACTGGATTTCAGGCAGCGCTCCGGCGCGAGAATTCCGCTGCACGGCGAAGATCCGTTACCGGCAAACCGATCAGGACTGTGTCGTTACCGTGGAAGGCACAAACTGCATGGTCGAGTTTTCCCAGCCGCAGCGCGCGGTGACACCGGGGCAATCCATCGTCTTCTATAATGGCGAAAGCTGTCTGGGCGGCGCCATCATCGAGCGCAGTGATGCGCCCTTTGGCGGATGGGAATCTGCCATTTCAGCGGATTCAACGGAGAAATCGCATGCGTGAATCGCGGGTCATCGCCCTCGCGGGCGTGTTCCAGGCCTGCACTCTCGTGCATGCGCTCGCCAATGAGGGCAGTTGTGACAGCACAGCGCTGGAGTCCAGCCTGGCCAGCGTATTTCGCATCGACAGCGACAGTGCCGCCGACACCTTTGGTGGATTGCAGGGGCTCAAGCTCGGCTTCGAGAGCCTGAGTGCAAGCCTGGACAGTCCGCAACACCAGTTGGCCGTTTCGCAACTGGTGCTGGGCGTTTTGCGCCTTGAACGCAAGCTCTCCGGCCGTGCGGAAATGCTGCGGGAGTTGGGCCAGGGCATCGCCTCGATCCAGCGCCAGGTCGATCATCTGGGCGTTGCCCATGCCACCGTGCAGACCCGCCTGGCCGAGCTTTACAGCAACACCTTGTCGACGCTGAGGCCACGCATTGTCGTGCATGGCAATCCCATGCAACTGGCTGATCCCAAGCGCGTCGAACAGATCCGTTCGCTCCTGCTCGCGGCGATCCGCGCGGCCGTGCTCTGGCGTCAGGTGGGCGGCAGCCGATGGCGCATGCTGTTGCGTCGCGGCGAATACGCCATGCTCGCGCGTGGCCTGCTGGCGCGCTGCACGCTCGATCGCGGCTGAGGCGTCACGCGGTCAGTCCGCGCGACGCCTCCGGGGTCATTTGGGTGCGCTGATTCGGATCGAGTCGTCGTAGCGGATGGTCTGCACCGTGTGGCTCTTCTGCTTCATGGCCGTGCTGTCGCTCTCGCTGCGCACGATCTTGCCACTGCCATCAAGGAACACGGTGTTGTGCGACGACACCGAGAAGCCCATCACCTTGGTGTTGACGTCATAACTTATCGCGCGAAGGTCCTGCCCCTCAACGTTCCGCATGCCCTCGTCCTTGACGTTGCTGGTGCCGGAGCGAACCTCGTCCAGGGCCATCGGCAACATGCGCTTGAGCATCCCGCTCATATCAATCGGTGGCTGCATCCACTCGCCATTGCCGCTGCGCATCCAGGTGCCTTCCGGCAGAACCACAATGGCCGTGTCATCCGTTGTCGCGCGGAAACGATTCATCGAATCGAACTCCACCTTGGAATTGGTCTTGCGACCTTTGCCATCGGTGGATACCGAATCCGAGACAAAACGCGCATCAATCATCTTCTGGTAGGCATTGAGCAAGGTGTCGTGCGCACTGCCATCGGCCAGGGCCGAATGCATGAACAGGCAAGCAAGCAGAGCCACGGCAAACCCGGTGGTCAATCGTTTCATCATCAGTACTCCATGATTGGCAATCCCCGATCCTGCGCAAAACACTCGCCAATCGCAAGTTGCCCCGCTTTCGTGGCTGTCGCGTTCGCCGAATCCGTCTGCCGCGGTTTGTCGCCACCTCGTCACGCCGCTAGACTACGCGCCTGCCAATCCATCTCCAGTGGCAAAGCCGGGCGGAAAACCCTTTCCCATCAATCCATTGACGCCAGCAACTCTTGCCAGATCGGACCCGCAACAAGGTACGCACTGGCAATCTGGCGCCCTTTCGTTTGCGGAGCACGTCATGATTTTTGAAACGATCGACAAGACCGGCCACGAAGAAGTGGTGTTCTGCCACAACAAGGATGCCGGCCTGAAGGCCATCATCGCGATCCACAACACGGTCCTCGGTCCATCGCTGGGTGGCTTGCGCATGTGGCCGTACAAAAGTGAGCAGGAAGCGATCAACGATGTCTTGCGCCTTTCGCGCGGCATGACCTACAAGAATGCGGTGGCCGGCCTCAACCTCGGCGGCGGCAAGGCCGTCATCATTGGCGATCCGGCCAAGGACAAGTCCGAGGCCCTGTTCCGTTCCTTCGGTCGTTTTGTCAATTCCTTGAATGGCCGCTACATCACCGCTGAGGATGTCGGCATCGATGTCAACGACATGGAATGGGTGTTCCGTGAAACCTCGTTTGTCACCGGCGTGCATCAGGTGCATGGCGGCTCGGGTGACCCCTCTCCGTTCACCGCGTTCGGCACCCTGCAAGGCGTACTCGCCTCGCTGAATGCCTGCTATGGAAACGAGGATGTCGGCAAGTACAGCTTCGCCGTCCAGGGCGCCGGTCACGTCGGCATGGAGTTCATCAAGCTGCTGCGCGAGCACGATGCCAAGGTTTACGTGACTGACATCAACAAGGAACTCGTGCAGCGTGCGGTCGATGACTTCGGTTGCACGGCGGTCGGCCTGGACGAAATCTACGATACCGATGCTGATGTCTACAGCCCGTGTGCGCTGGGTGGCACGCTCACCGTGGCCACCCTTGATCGGCTCAAGTGCAAGGTCATTTGCGGTGCCGCCAACAATCAGTTGGCCAGCGACGAGATCGGCAATGAAATCTCGCGCCGCGGCTTGTTCTATGCACCCGACTATGCGGTCAATGCTGGCGGCGTCATGAACATCTCACTCGAGATCGATGGGTACAACCGCGAGCGGGCCATGCGCATGATGCGCACGATCTACCACAACGTCAGCCGCATCTTCGAGATTGCCAAGCGCGACAATATCCCGACCTACCTGGCCGCGGATCGCATGGCGGAAGAGCGCATTGCAACGATTGGCAAATTGCGCCTGCCTCATCTCGGCGTCAGCGCACCCAGTTTCCAGGGACGGCGCGGCAGCTGATTGCCGGTTTCACTGACCCACGAGGTTTACCCGCATGCGCCCATTCCAGCTCAATGAAGATCTCGATGCCCTGCGCGAAACGGTGCAGGCATTTGCCGACAAGGAGATTGCTCCCCGCGCCGATCTGATTGATCGCGACAACGCGTTTCCGTCGGACCTGTGGCGCAAGTTTGGCGAAATGGGCCTGCTCGGCATCACCGCGCCCGAGCAGTACGGTGGCTCGCAAATGGGCTATCTGGCGCATGTAGTGGCGATGGAGGAGATCTCGCGCGCGTCGGGCTCCGTGGGACTTTCGTATGGCGCTCATTCCAACCTGTGCGTGCAGAACCTGAGCAACAACGCCAGTGACGAGCAGCGTCGCAAGTACCTGCCGAAGCTCTGCAGCGGCGAATGGGTGGGTGCGCTGGCCATGAGTGAACCCGGTGCCGGTTCCGACGTGGTCGGCTCGATGACCTGCCGCGCCGAGAAGCGTGGCGATGTCTGGGTCGCCAATGGCTCGAAGATGTGGATCACCAATGGCCCGGATGCGGACGTCCTATTGGTTTACATGCGCACCGCGCCGAAGCCGGCCGGCTCTCGCTGCATGACAGCCTTCATCATCGAAAAGGGAATGAAAGGTTTCTCCACCGCGCAAAAACTCGACAAATTGGGCATGCGCGGATCAAACACCTGCGAGCTGGTTTTCGAGGATTGCGAGATCCCGGCCGAAAACGTGGTCGGTCAGGTCAACGAAGGCGTGCGTGTCCTGATGAGCGGTCTGGACACCGAGCGCCTCGTGCTTTCGGGTGGGCCGATTGGATTGATGCAGGCCGCACTGGATCTGACCGTGCCGTATGTGCGCGAGCGCAAGCAGTTCAATGCACCCATTGGCACGTTCGGCATCATGCAAGCCAAGATCGCCGACATGTACACCGGCCTGCAGTCAGCGCGTGCGTATGCCTATATGGTTGCCCAGGATTTCGACCGCGGTGTGAAATCACGCATCGATCCCGCGTCGTGCCTCATGCACGCGTCGCAAACGGCGGTGCAAGTCACCCTTGAAGCGATCCAGGCACTCGGTGGCAATGGCTACATCAACGAGTATCCGGCAGGACGCCTGCTGCGTGATGCCAAACTCTATGAAATCGGGGCAGGAACGAATGAAATCCGGCGCATGCTGATCGGTCGCGAACTGTTTCACGGCAAGAGCTGACCCCCGCTGCGACCTCGCCTCGTCATGCCAAATCGACCGACCTTGCCGCTCGACACGCAAGGTTACAAATGCCAGGCCCTTTTGCGTTTGTCTGGAGTAGACTGACCCGAACGGCCAGGGGGGCAAGATGGGGCTGATAGACGACAGCCTGGAGTTTTCGCGGGAATCGACGGGTGAGCTTTCCCCGTGGAAGGTCCTCATTGTGGACGATGAGCCCGAGGTTCATCAGGTGACCCGGCTCGTCCTCGGCAATTTCCGCTTTGCCGATCGCCCGGTGCAGCTGATCAGCGCCTATTCGAGCATCGAGGCCGAACAGCGGTTGCGTGATAACCCGGATACCGCAGTCATCTTGCTCGA
>JBDTCQ010000082.1:0-5033 GCA_039923515.1 Dokdonella sp. | reverse complement strand
CATGATCTCGCGGTAACTTTGATCGGCGATCGTTCGCGCTTCATCTCGCGCGGCGTATTCGCCTTGCGCGGCCGCCAGCACGCCGATACACGCCTCGATATCCGCCATTTGGCCCACGACACTGCCTGCGATATCGTCTGGCGTGGGGTTGCCGATCAGCGTTCGCGCGGCATGTTCCATGGCGCGATCGTTGTCAATCCGGGCGCCGATGGCAGCGATGCCCAACTCACCAACAAGAATCTGCTGCTCTCGGCGCAGGCCGAGATCGACACTCAACCTGTGCTCGAAATCTACGCCGACGAGGTCAAGGCCGCACATGGCGCGACCGTCGGTCAGCTTGATGAGCAAGCCTTGTTCTACCTGCGTTCGCGCGGGCTTTCTGCCGACAAGGCGCGATCGCTGCTGACCCTCGCGTTCTGTCGCATCGCGTTTGATTCGATTGAGAACGAGGCCTTGCGCGAACATGTCGACGCCTTGCTGCTTGAGCGCCTGCCACAGCAGGTCGAGGGATTCGCCAGCGAAGGGTCGGCCGCATGAGTGCCGTTCCGGAGTCAGACAAAACAATGGGCACCGCGCTCGACATCGAACGCATCCGCGCCGATTTTCCACTGCTCTCGCGAACCGTCCACGGCAAGCCGCTGATCTATCTTGACAGTGCGAATACCTCGCAGAAGCCGGCTGCGGTGATCGAGGCGGTCGATCATTTTTACAGGCAGACCAATGCCAATGTCGCCCGCGCCGTACATGCGCTCGGCGATGAGGCAACCACCGCCTATGAAGCGACGCGCGACAAACTTGCACATTTCATCAATGCACCTTCGCGCGACGAGATCATCTTCACCTCGGGCACAACGCAGGCGATCAACCTGGTTGCCTACAGCTACGCCCTGCCGCGTTTGAAGCTCGGCGACACGATCCTCGTCACCCAGATGGAGCACCACGCCAACATCGTGCCGTGGCAACTCGTCTGCGAGCGAACCGGCGCGAAGCTCAAGGTTGCTCCAATCACTGAAGCCGGCGAACTCATCGTCGAGCGTTTTATCGAGCTGCTGACACCCGAGGTCAAGCTCGCCGCGATCACCCACGTATCCAATGTGCTTGGCACGATCAATCCCATTGCGCAGCTTGCCCGCGAATGCCGCAAGCGCGGCATTCCATTGCTGGTCGATGGTTCACAGGCAGCACCGCACCTGCGCATCGATGTGCGTGCACTCGGTTGCGATTTCTATGCGCTGACCGGACATAAACTGTTTGGGCCGACAGGTACCGGTTTGCTATGGGCGAAGCGTGAGCATCTCGATGCGATGCCGCCGTTTTTCGGTGGCGGCGAAATGATCCGCGAGGTGCGCTTCGAGGGCACCACATTTGCCGATCCGCCGCACAAGTTCGAAGCCGGCACGCCAAATATCGCGGGCTTTGTCGGACTCGGCGCGGCCATCGACTACATCGAGGCAACGGGTTTCGATCGCATGGCGAAACGTGAGCATGAGTTGCTCGTCTACGCGACCGCAGCGATGCGTGCGATTCCCGGCCTGCGCATCATTGGCGAGGCGCGCGAGAAAGTGGCCGTGATTGCCTTCCTGATTGATGGCGTGCATTCGCATGATCTGGCGACGCTGCTCGATTTCGAGGGAATCGCCGTGCGCTCGGGCCACCATTGCGCGCATCCGCTGATGCAGTTCTATGGCGTGGCGGCGACCCTGCGCGTCTCGCTGGCGTTCTACAACACGCACGCGGAAATCGATGCCTTCGTCGCGGCCGTGGCCCGCGTGCGCAAGCTCCTCGCCTGAGTCTGACCCCATGACCGATCTGACTTTCCGTGCGGCCACCCTGGCCGATGTCGATGCGATTATTCCGCTGGTTGAATCCGCCTATCGCGGTGATGCCAGCCGCCAGGGCTGGACCACCGAAGCGGATTTTCTCGATGGCCAGCGCATCGATCGAGAAGTGCTGGTTGAGTTGATCTCGCGCGATGACGCGCGTGTGATCCTGGTCGAACGCGAGGGACACCTGCTGGCTTGTTGCGAACTGCAGGATCAACACGGCATCGCCTATTTCGGCATGTTCTCGGTGCGGCCGAACGGGCAGGGCGCCGGTATCGGCAATCGCCTGCTGATCGAAGCCGAGCGCATTGCGGCAGAGGAATGGCAGTGCCGCGAGATGCGCATGACCGTCATCGATATCCGCAACGAGCTGATTGCCTGGTATGAGCGACGCGGTTACCAACGCACCGGCGAGCACAAGCCCTTTCCCTACGGTGACGAGCGCTTTGGCATACCACTGAGGGATGATCTGCGCTTCGAGGTTTTGCAAAAGCTGCTGCGCTGACGGCAAATTTGAGATCAGAGCCAGCCGGACAGCATACAAAGGCGGCGCTCTTGGTAGGAGCACGCGTCAGCTGCGATGCACTTGTTTCCCTGCGCCGAAGTAAACGCATCGCAGCTGAAGCTTGCTCCTACGAAAGCCAAGGTCAAGTGCCGCACCCGACTAGCAGAATCCGTCGCGCAATGCCCATTCCACGAAAATGCGCGACTACGGCGATATCGAATCAAACGTGTGCTCCGTATTGAGAGTGATTCGCATTCGTGGTGTAATCGCGGCTGTTCAAGAAAGTCGATATCGCGCCACCGATGACCCAGCCAGTGGACGCGAAACGCCGGTCATACTGGCTCAAGACCTTGCATGAGTGGCATTGGATCAGCTCGGCCGTGTGCCTGATCGGCATCCTGCTTTTCAGTGTCACCGGCATCACCCTCAATCATTCAGCGCAGATCGAGGCCAAACCGGTTGTCGCCACGCAGAAGGTGCAGTTGCCAGCCGAATTGGTCAGCGCAATCGCAAGCGAAGCGAGCGAGGCCAAGGCGCCATTGCCGACGTCGGTACGTGACTGGATTGCCGCGCAGATGGATGTGCGTGTGGGTGAGCGAATCGGCGAGTGGTCGGCCAGCGAAATCTATGTGTCGATGCCGCGTGCAGGTGGCGACGCCTGGCTCAACATTGATCGAAGCTCGGGCGAAATCGAGTACGAGCGCACCGATCGCGGCTGGATTGCCTGGCTCAACGATCTGCACAAGGGCCGCAACACCGGGCCTGCGTGGAACTGGTTTATCGACGTCTTCGCAATTGCCTGTGTGGTGTTTTCGCTGACTGGATTTTTTCTGCTGCAGTTGCACGCGCGGCACCGTCCGCTGACCTGGCCACTGGTTGGTCTTGGCTTCATGGTCATGCTGTTGATTGCCATTCTGTTTGTTCATTGAGAGGTGCTTCATGCGTTCCGTCTTGATCCTGTCCCTGTTGCTGATTGCCGGGTCGGCAATAGCCGCTGATCTGAATGTGACGGTGGAGATCCCGCGCAACGACGTGTCGGAATATCACCGACCCTATGTCGCCGTCTGGGTCGAGAACGCAGATCAGAGCGTGGCGGCCAATTTGCAAGTTTGGTACTCGCAGAAGGAGTCGAAGGAAGGCGCCGGCACGAAATGGCTTTCCGACTTGCGTCAGTGGTGGCGGCGCAGTGGCCGCGATCAGACGATGCCGATCGACGGTGTCAGCGGCGCCACGCGCCCGGTCGGTCAGCATCAATTGCGCTTTGACGCGGCCAAGCCACCGTTCGCGTCGCTCAAGCCAGGCAAGTACGGGCTGGTTGTCGAAGCCGCACGCGAAGTCGGTGGACGCGAATTGCTGCGCATCCCGTTCGAATGGCCCATCACTTCCACCCAGCATCTCGATGCACAAGGCGAGCATGAACTCGGCCTGGTCAAGCTCGATCTCAATCCCTGAATTCGGAGAACACCATGAACACTCCAGTGAACCTCTTTGCGCTCGTCCTTGCTCTTGCGCTGCCGCTTTCAGCACAGGCGCACAAGGCCTGGCTGCTGCCTTCGGAAACCGTGTTGTCGGGTGATGATCCGTGGATCACGGTGGATGCCGCCGTCTCCAATGATCTCTTTTATTTCAACCACGTGCCTTTGCGGCTCGACGCGCTGAGCATCACCGGGCCGGACGGCAAAGCCGTGCAAGCCGAGAACAGCGCAACCGGAAAATTCCGCAGCACCTTTGATGTGCATCTGACCGCGCCGGGGACCTATCGTATCGCTGTGGTCAACGCCGGCTTGTTTGCCAATTGGGAAGAGGATGGCAAGCCGAAGCGCTGGCGCGGCAATGCAGAATCCTTCGCCAAGGAAGTGCCCAAGGAGGCAAAGAACCTCAAGGTTTCGCAATCGGCTGGACGCGTTGAAACCTTTGTCACCGCACGCCGACCCAACGACGTCGCGTTGAAACCAACCGGAATCGGCCTCGAGCTCGCGCCGGTCACCCATCCGAATGACTTGTTTGCCGGCGATGCGGCAACGTTCACCCTGTTGCTCGATGGCAAGCCGGTGCCGAACCTGGCCGTCGAAATCATCCCGGATGGCATTCGCTATCGTGACAAGCAGAACGAGATGTCAGCGACGACCGACAAGGATGGACGATTCAGCGTGACCTGGCCGAATGCCGGACGCTATTGGCTGGAAGCGAAGACCGAAGACGACAAGACCAGCATCGCGCATGCAAGCCAGCGCCGGGTCAGCTACGCGGTGACGCTCGAGGTGTTGCCGCAGTAATGAATTCAGCGGGACTCTGGAGAATAGGAGTTTGCCGGGCCTGTGCGGTCTGGCATATCACGGTTGCCTCGATGATGGTGTGGGTCCTCGGCGCGTGTGCGCCGACTGCGCAGATTCAGACGCTTTCCGGTGATTTGATGGGGTCGAGCTGGGCGGTTCGTTATGTCGGCAATGATGCGTCGGTCGAAAGGGTGCGTGCCGCCATTGAACAGCGGCTCGCCCTGGTTGATCGGCAGATGAGTACCTGGAAAACCGATTCCGATCTGAGCCGGTTCAACACGGCTGCTGCGGGAACCTGGGTGGATTCGCCGCCCGAGCTGTTCAAGGTTGTCGAGGCCGCGTTGAAGCTCGCTGAAGCGACCGGCGGGGCTTACGACCCCACGGTCGGCCCACTGGTTGATCTGTGGGGATTCGGCCCTGCGGGAGAGA
>JBDTCQ010000081.1:0-4899 GCA_039923515.1 Dokdonella sp. | reverse complement strand
GATCGGTGAAGCGGAGCAGGCGACCCGAGTCGAGCAGCCAGTCAAAGTGATCGTGCTTGCCGGGTGCCGCGTCGGGATCGAGCACGCGCAGGCTGCCGGACATGCCGAGATGGAGCAGGGCGCTTCCTGCCTGCGTATGCACCAGCAGATATTTCGCGCGGCGCTCAATGGATTCGATGCGCTGGCCGGGCAGCGTGGTGATCAGGAGTTTCGGGATCGGCCAGCGCAATTTCGGCTGGCGGATGACGAGCTTCGAGATGCGCTGACCGAGCAGATGTGGCGTGATGCCACGGCGGGTCGTTTCAACTTCGGGCAGTTCGGGCACGGTGTGATCGACTCAGTGCGCGCTGGCGTCAACATCGCTGAGCAATAGGGCTGCCTGCTCCGCTGACAACGCGTAACTCAGTGCGGGCTCGCTGCGAGCGGCGACGATGGCATCACCTTTGCGGGCGATCTGATAGCTGATGGTCGAACCATCGTCAAGCTGCATATCGACGACGGCATCGGCGCCGCTTGAGGATGTGCTGCTGGCGGTGATCCGCTCGGCCAACGCGCTGGTCCAGGCTTCGATGAGATCGGCTCGATCAACATCATTGATCTTGAGGCTCGCCAACTTCGATCCGCGTGGCACGAGATGACGGTCAAGCTCGCTCGCGGGCGCGGCCGCCAGGAATGGGCTGAAGCGATCCGGGACCATTGCGATGGTGTCGCCAACGCGCACGTAGAGGTCGCCATTGAAGGCATCGGTGGTACCGATATCGAAATGCGCGGCATCGAGGTCGAGACTCATCAGGGCCGGGTCCAGGCCGATCTTCTTTGCATTCAAGCTGGTGAACGCACGTCGGCTGCGCACCGGTGCGGTCGCAATCGAAAGCAGTCGCGTGACCTGCGCATCGTCTGCCGGCAGGTTGTATGGCTCGCGCATTGTCCAGTGCCCATCAATGCGCTCGAAGCGGCGCGGTGTGCATTGCAGGCACGTGACGTGCACCTGATTGATCGTCACAGGATCCAGTACGCTTAACGGGGGTTCGAATTGTGCGATTTCCTTGTTGACCTGCCAATACGCAGCGAGACCGAGCACGGCAACGACGCCAAGCAGGATCAGGTTGGTTCGCGTTGCGCGTTTCATCAACGCCGCCGACGCCGGCGCCAGATCCACAAACCGCTGCCGGCCAGCAGGATTGGAAGGCCGAGCAGGAATCCAAAACTGATGATGGCCAGTGCAGTTTCGGAAAGCTTGATCTCGCGATCCGCCGCAGCCGGTTCGGGGACGTTGATCAAGGCGTCATCGGCGAGCAGCCAGTCAAATACGCGCGTGCCGAAATCGCGATTACCGCCATTGCCGATATAGCTGTTGGAAATGAAATCACCATCGCCGATGACGACAATGCGTTGTTCGCCAGCGCCGGGACGCGGAGACAGCCGCGTCATCGCGAAACCGAAATCGAGCGGGCCGGAGATCTCACCATCCTTGCCGTCATAGCGCACCTCACCAGCCGCTTCACCGGCTTTCGGGATATGCCCGGTTTCGTTCCAGGATTGTGCCGAACTCTGCAGGATCGATTTGAAATCCCACTTGGGCGGCGCGAGCTGGGCCAATGCAACCGGCTGCGGAAATACCGTGCCGAGGTCGAAATCCTTGTCGATGGCATGCGGCGGGTAGCGATTGACCGCGACAAAGCTCGGATCGTCTATGCCATAGGCTTGGCCCGAACCATCGACAATCACACCCGGTAGCACGCGGATCGACAAGGCTTCCGCGAGCGCGTCGAGGCCGTTGTGCTCATCGGCTTCGAGTAGCCAGAGCAGATTTCCGCCACGTTCGACGTAGTCGACGATTGCCATCGCGGCCGAGCCAGTGAGCGTGACGCGTGGATTGGCGATGACGAGCAGGTCGACGTTGTCCGGAACTTTCCCGGTCGCGGCCAAGGCCAGGTTCAGGCTGCGGATGCCGCGCTGCTTGAGGGTCGCGCCGAACTGGCCGAGGTCGGCATTGGCCACACCATCGGGTTTGCGTTCTCCCTCGCCTTCGAGAAATGCAACCAAGCGGTCGGCGCTACGCGAAAGGCGCAGCAAGGCGCTGCTCAGCTCGGCTTCGCTCAAAATCTTGAGGCGTTCACTGCGGCCGTTGAAACGCAGTTCGATCTCGCCATCGATTTGCACGCCGGCCTTGCGCATGGCATCGGGGTCGGCATCCGGATCGACGAAGCGCAGGCTCAGATCGGATTTGACCCGTTCATATCGCGCGGCGAAATCGCTGATTGTCTTGCGCAGATCGCCTTGCGGTCGTGCGTAGGAAACGATCTCAATCGGGCCTTGCATTGATTTGAGTAGTTTCGCCGACGGCTCGCTCAAGCTTGCGCGCTGGGTACGGCTGATGTCATGCACGAAACTGTAGCGGGTGCTCAAGAAGCCGATCAACAGCGCAGCGGCGATCAGCAGAAAAAGATGGACGAGGTTGCTCAGGCGTTCTTTCATCGCTCAGCCTCGCGTACGCAGGCTGTCGAGGCGGCGCGCAGCAAACAGCAGAGCGAGCAGTGTGACGAGCAGGAAATAGACAATGTCGACGCTGGCAATCAGGCCGAAGTAGAACGGCTCCAGATGCGTCGACAGCGATAGCCAATTGATCAGCGCATTGTCGATGCCTTGGTAGCGCGCACCCATATCGATCATCGCAAGCAGGCTGCTGATGATCAGTGCCGCCGCGGCGGCCAGCGCGGGATGCGCGGTCCATGCCGAACAGGCAATGCCGATGGCGGTGAGGCTGGCGGCAAACAGGAGCACGCCGAGCGTTGCCGCGACGAGACGGCCAAGATCAAGCGCAGTGCCGAACTCAAGCGTCAACGGCATGCACACGGCGATCAGCACAATCAATGCCACCAACGCGAATGCGCCAAGAAACTTGCCCACGACTATGCGCAGGTTGCCGATGCCGGCCGCGAGCAGCAGAGGGAGGGTATGCGCGCGGCGCTCACCCGCCAGGCTCTGCATCGTTGCCAATGGCACGATCAGCAAGAGCAGGCCCGAGAGGCTGCGCAGCAACGGGATCGCGATCAAATCGGTTGCGCCTTGCGAGTTTGGCAACGTGCCCAGCTTGGGCGCGATGCGCAGATAGGCATCGAGCGCTATAAGGAATTGCCAGGCGAGCAGGGCGCAAGTCAGAGCCAGCAAAATCCAAGCGAACGGTTGTGCAAACTGACGTTTGATGTCGTTGTCGGCGATCAGGCGAATCGTGCTCACGCCGCCGCCTCGATCGTATTGGTCTGACCCGCAATACGCACGAAAATCTCTTCAAGTGCGTTGCTGTCCGCGCGCAACTCGAGCAGGCCAAATCCGCTGTCATTGATTGCTTTGGCAAGCTCGCCGGCGTTGGATCCCTGCTTGAGCCCGATGCGCCAGCGCCGCGTATCGACGAGGTGTGCGCTTGTAATCATTGGCATGTGCATCCAGGCATCTTTTTCGACATCGTGTTCAAGGTGGACATGCAGCGCGCTGCCCGCATCGATCTCCGACAGCGCAGCCGAATGGCGCAACCGTCCTTGATGCAGGATCGCGACGCGATCGCAGCAGGCGAGTACGTCTGAAAGCACATGGGTCGAAAGCACAACTGCATGATCTTCTGCGAGGGTACGGATCAGTTCGCGCAGACGCAGCGCCTGGATCGGATCAAGACCCGAGGCCGGTTCGTCGAGCACGATCAGGGCCGGCTCATGGATGATCGCCTGGGCAAGGCCTACGCGCTGGCGAAAGCCTTTCGACAACAGGCTGGTCAGGCGTCGGCGCATTTCACCGAGTTCGCAGCGCTCGATCGCTTTTTCCACGGCAGCGCTGATCGATGATTGCTCGACGCCATGCAGGCGCGCGCAGAAGCGCAGGTATTCCTCGACGTTCAACTCAGCATACAGCGGCGGTTCCTCCGGCAGATAGCCGATGTCGCGACGGGCGCGTTCCGGGTTTGCGTAGAGATCGTCTCCACCCAGATTCACCGTTCCCGAGCTGGGTGCGAGCATGCCCGACATCATGCGCAAGGTCGTCGATTTGCCGGCGCCGTTGACGCCCAGCAAGCCAAGCACCTCGCCACGTTCGAGATTCAGATCGAGATTCTCGACAATCAAGCGCCCCGACAGTTGGCGGGAAACGTTGACGAGGGAAAGTACAGGGGAGGATTCATTCATGCCGCGGGGATTGTTCTTTCTATTGATGAGAAGGGCAAGGGGTGGTGTACGGATTTTCGCGGGAGCGACTTCAGTCGCGATGCTTGGCTTTTCTACGCGCCTTCGCCGCGCGGCATCCCTGCCGTTTTTCACTCGCCTCCGGCGAGCGAGTCACTTTCTCTTGCGTGGCCAAGAGAAAGTAACCAAAGAGAAGGCCACCCCATACTCGCGCCTTGCGCACAGTCCCTGTGCTCCAGGTACGCGGGCCTGCTCCGGGGTTCGCCGACAGTCCATCCGTGGACTGGCGTCGAACTGGCCCACTTCCTGTGGGCCATCCTTCGGACAATTCCTTCACAGTCCCGCCGCGAGTGACGGGACCCGGATAGCGCGCATCGTGCGCGCCAAAGCAACAACAAAGAGCCAAAGCCAAAGCCAAAGCCAAAGCCAAAGCCAAAGCCAAAGCCAAAGCCAAAGCCAAAGCCAAAGCCAAAGCCAAAGCCAAAGCCAAAGCCAAAGCCAAAGCCAAAGCCCCCTCATCCGCCTTCGGCACCTTCTCCCGCTTTACGGGAGAAGGAAGCGCCAGAGCAAAGGCGAGGCGTTCGGGAATCTGCTTCGTCTTGGCTGCGCAGGAAGCGCATTAATGGGCCCCCTGAGCGGCGGCGAAGTGGCGGAGGAAAGCCCGCAGGGTGGGCGCAATGGATTGCGTCCAGTTTGGCGCCAGTCCAGTGATGGACTGTCGACAAAC